>JBBQLD010000250.1:0-6991 GCA_038327555.1 Chitinophagales bacterium | reverse complement strand
GGTGCAAATCGGGCTTTTGAATCGTTCAGGGAAGCGTGTGTTGCCCTTCTTTAATTGGGGAAAATGAGGGCGAAAAGATTTAGCCAACATCAAATTCTACCCGCTTGGCCCAATGACGTAACATATATCACAGTTCTAGAGTCATCTTTGTCCAAAACTGTTGTTATTTTGCCATGGTATTAGGTGGTAGGAAAATAAATCGCCCGACACAAATCTTAGTATTTCAAAAATTAAGCATCATGCAAAAACTCTTTTCCCTGCTTCTTCTTTGCGCCTTTGCGCTCCAACTTCCTGCTCAAACGTTCCCTTCCGTTCAGGAAGCCTACAAAATTTTCCAAAACAAGTGCGTTTCGTGCCACAGCCACGCTACACCCGCAGGGAACCTGGATTTAGAAGGGGTTGGTTCTACCGAATTACTCCGCGCTCAAAATGTATCCGCCAAACTGGTGAATGTAAACCCCACAAACGCCTACGCCCTGAGCAAAGGCTACAAGCGGGTGTATCCTGGCCGCGCTGACCGAAGTTTCCTTTTCCGAAAAATCAACCGGGAATTAGAGCCAACTATAACATCGCTCCATGCCAATGAAGGCGATGCAATGCCAAAAGATTTTCCAACCAATTCGCTCACTTCGCTTGAAAAAGAGATTATTCGTCAATGGATTCTCTACGGCGCAAAAAGCACGGGCGTTTTGTTTAACAAAAGTCTGGTGGAAACCTTTTATAATGTTGGTGGCGAAAAGTCATTCCCTGACGGGCCGCCACCTGCTCCGGCAGCTGGCGAAGGTTTCCAAATCAAAATGGGCCCATTCTTCCTAGCGCCTGATGACGAAGTAGAGTATTATCAAAAATGGGAAATGAACCTGCCTGCCAATGTGGAAGTGAATGGCCTGGACTTTAAAATTTCGCCCTTTTCGCACCACTTTTTGCTTTATAATTTTACGGGAAGCGGTGCTGCATCTATCCCTGCCGGCTTACGTCTGAATGCGGATCACAGCCAGATCAACCTCGTTGCAGCGGTCCAAGAAGCCACCGAACTACGGCTCCCTGGCAAAACTGCTTTTAAGTGGGATAAGAACATTGTGGTTGACTTAAATTCTCACTATATCAACTACTCGCTCTCAAAGCCTTATCAGTGCGAAGCTTACGTAAACATCTATACCCAAACGCCCGGCACTGCACCTCAGGAGATGTTCGCCGCTTTGCTTGTAAATGGCAATATCCCCATAGCGAATAGTGGTAACCTCATTACCTATTCCCAGTCCGAATTTGAATTTGGGGCCGATAGCATATATGTCTGGGGCGTGATGGGCCATACGCACAAATATGGCAAGGGCTATAAAGCCTGGAAACGCTTGGCCAACGGACAAAAAGGCGACTTGATTTACGATGCCTCTTGTCCAATGGGGATGCCTGGATGCCCGACCCCGTTTTACGATTATCAACACATTCCTATTCGATATTGGGAACCCTTGTTGCCCCTAAAATGGGGCAATGGCCTCATACATGAAGCGAAATGGATTAATGACGGGCCTGTTCCCGTAAATTTTGGCGCTACTTCCGACGACGAGATGATGATACTTATTGCGTTCTACACAGAGCAGCAGATCACCATCGGCACCAATGAACCGGGAGATCAATTCGCTGAACCCAAAATCATGGTGTCTCCGAATCCGACCAATGGCAGTACCAATTTCAGGCTGCCAGAAGGTTCGGAAAGCGTACGTACTTTTCGACTTTTCAATCTCACGGGGCAAGAAGTGTTGCGCCAAAATGATTTGCAGGGCAACCAGTTTGACCTGGATTTGAGCCGACTGACGCCTGGGATTTATTTTTTCGATGCCGATGGACGGCAGGGGAAACTGGAAAGAATATAGGATGAAGAAAGTGGTGGTACGACTTGAAGCCGTGCCACCACTTTCTTTTTTACCTTTGCCGTGAATTTTAAATCACCATGGCAACACCGCGCACTGTCGCTTTCCACACACTTGGCTGCAAACTTAACTATTCAGAGACCTCCGCACTGGCACGGCTCTTCGAATCGAGCGGTTATTTGCCTGTCAAATTTGAGGAAGAAGCCGACATCTATGTGCTCAACACCTGCTCTGTAACGGAACAAGCAGATCGGGAATGCCGGAAAATTGTGCGGCAGGCCATGCGTCGCCAACCCGGCGCATTTGTGGTGGTGACGGGTTGCTACGCTCAGCTTAAACCGCAGGAAATTGCCGACATTCCGGGGGTGGATTTGGTATTGGGTGCAGGAGAGAAATTCCGAATCCTGGATTACGTTGATGACCTATCCAAATCGCAAGGCAAAGGCATGATACGCGCTGGTGAGGTGCGCGACGTGAATACCTTCACTGCCTCGTTTTCTTTTGGCGACCGCACGCGTTCGTTCCTGAAAGTACAAGACGGTTGCGATTACAAATGTTCATTCTGTACCATTCCTCAAGCCCGTGGCGCAAGCCGTTCTGACACGCTGGAAAGTGCAGTAGCAAATGCCCGGCAAATTGGCCAAATGGGTACACGGGAAATTGTGCTGACAGGGGTAAATCTGGGCGATTTCGGCAACGGTACCGCAGTCATCGAAGGGGAACGCCCAAGAAAAGAAGCGCTTTTTGCTGATCTGGTTGTGGAACTCGACAACGTAGAAGAAGTCAGTCGCTTCCGAATCAGCAGTATTGAGCCGAATTTATTGACCGACGAGATCATTGCATTTGTGGCAGAAAGCCAACGGTTTATGCCACATTTTCACATTCCACTACAATCCGGCAGCGATAAACAACTCCGAGATATGCGCCGTCGTTACCGCCGCGACTTGTACGCCGAACGTGTAAACTTTATCAAAAAACGGATGCCTCACGCCTGTATCGGATGCGATGTAATCGTGGGGTTTCCAGGCGAAACCGAGGAGGATTTTTTGGAAACTTACCAGTTCGTTCAAAATCTTGACCTCTCCTACCTCCACGTATTCACATACTCCGAACGTGCCAATACACCAGCTGCTGAGATGTCGGGCAAGGTTCCCGTAGAAGAACGGCGCCGCCGCAACCAGGCCCTGCGTGGCCTTTCGGAAATGAAACGCCGGGCTTTTTACCAGCAACATATTGGCACCGTACGTCCTGTATTATTGGAGCACCACCGCGACGCTGCTTTACTAAGCGGTTTTACCGACAACTATATCAAAATCCAAATCCCAGTCGAAGGCGGCGGTTTGAACGAAATTAAACCCGTTTCCCTTCAAAAATTGAGTGCTGACGGAGAAGTTGTTGTTGCTAATTTACCCGTCGTAGCCTTGATGTAAGTTTACCCGCCGAAGCCTTGGCGTAAGCGGTTGCTCAAACGAAGCCTTGACGAAGGCGGGTTCTCAAATTTAACCTCCCAAAAAAAAACTTATCCTCATACCTACTTCTACATCCTAATTACCTGAGGCCAAAACCCTCAAGACAATATTCTGTTATGCCATCCTCCCCAGTTCATAGTTCATAGTTCATAGTTCATAGTTCATAGTTTACCATTCAAACCTATGTGGCAAGAAAAAAATAACAAGCTCCAAGCCTCCTTTCAATGCAAAGACTTCACTAAAGCCTTTGCTTTTATGACCGAAGTGGCTGCCGAAGTAGAGCGTCTCGACCATCATCCAGAATGGAGCAATATGTGGAACAAAGTAGACTTCACGCTCTGCACCCACGACGCAGGTAATACCGTCACCCAAAAAGATCGCGATTTAGCTGCGGCAATTGACAAGGTTTTTACAAAATACCGATAGGGTCGTTTTACTTTTGCGGCCGCTTTAAGTAGCTGTTGATTTGTTGATGTGGTGATTTGGTTATTTGGATGCCCAAGCTTGGCGGCTCGAATAACCAAATGGGAGTGTTCCCAAATACCAAGCTTTGGCACAACAAATAACCAAATCAACAAATACCCAAATCAACAAGCACATTCATGACCGACCATTCTCCTGTTTTCAACGCGCATCCGCAATACATAGAAACCATGTACCGCAATTGGCAGGCCGACCCAGCGTCGGTTGAATCCGATTGGCAGGCCTTTTTTAGGGGCTTTGACTTCGCAGGCAGTGCTGCAAATGGGCACAACGATGCAGGCGCTGCTTCTGGCACTGCCGTTTCTGACCTTAAAAAAGAATTTTCGGTCGTAAATCTGATCTACGGTTACCGCGACCGTGGACACACGCTTTCGACTACAAACCCGATCAAGCCACGCAAAAACCGTCACCCGAAGCTAGAATTGTCCGATTACGGGCTTTCAGATATTGATTTGGACACGCACTTTGTGGCTGGTTTTCAGCTCGGTATGCCGAATGCAACGCTTCGTGAAATCATAGCGCGATTGAAATTGATCTATTGCGGCAACATTGGGTTTGAGAGCACTCACGTGTTTGACAAAACTAAGCGCGAATGGCTGCGCCAGAAAATCGAAGGGCGCAACCTATCCACCGACTTCGGCTTTTCGCTGGAAAAGAAGAAACGAATTTTGGAAAAAATCAATGGCGCAGTGGGCTTTGAACAGTTTTTGGCCACCAAGTTTGTGGGACAAAAACGCTTTGGTCTGGAAGGCGGAGAAGCCACCATCGCGGCCCTCGATGCAATGATCAACCGCGCCGCTGAAACCGAAACACCCGTGGAAGAAGTCGTAATCGGCATGGCGCACCGTGGCAGACTCAATGTGCTGTGTAATATTGTGGGCAAAACCTATGAGCAGATTTTCCGTGCATTCGAAGACAAAAGTATCCCTGACCAAAGTTACGGTTCGGGCGATGTGAAATATCACCAAGGGTATTCTTCCCAAACTGAAGCCTTGAATGGGCGCACCGTTTATGTCAAACTACTTCCCAATCCCAGCCACCTCGAAGCCGTGGATCCGGTGGTGGAAGGCTTCAGTCGGGCCAAACTTGACATTTTGTACCAGGAAGATTTTGACCGTGTGCTGCCGATTTTAATCCACGGCGACGCAGCTTTGGCAGGCCAGGGTATTGTATATGAGGTGATTCAGATGATGAGCCTTGATGGGTACAATACCGGCGGTTCAGTGCATTTGGTCATCAACAATCAAATTGGTTTTACGACGGGATGGGAAGATGCGCGTTCGAGTACGTATTGCACGAGCATTGCTGAGGTGGTGCAAGCCCCCGTTTTCCACGTCAATGGCGACGACCCGGAGGCCTGTGTTTTTGCGGCAGAATTAGCGATTGAATACCGTCAGGCATTCAATACTGATGTGTTTCTCGACTTAGTTTGTTACCGCCGAAACGGCCACAACGAAAGCGATGAACCCCGCTTCACCCAGCCTGAAATGTGGAAAATCATTGAAAAACACGCTGACCCTCGTACCATTTACAATAAAATACTCCAGGCTCGCGGCGATGTAGACGAAAAACTTGCCAATGACATGGAAGCCAAATTCAAGGCAGACCTCCAGGCACGCCTAGACAACGCTCGCCAAACGCCACTGCCCTACACATATCAGGAACCAGAACTTCATTGGAAAGCACTGACCAAAACAGTAGCCGACCAGGATTTTCAAGAAAGCCCGGACACAGGTATTCCACGCAAGACGATTGATCAATTGATCAACCATTTGTTGTCTTTCCCTGCCGGGTTTACCCCGATTTCACAAATCTCCAAACTCACAGAAGCCAAAAAACAATTGGTTGCTTCCGGTAAAATTGACTGGCAGCTCGGCGAGCTTCTGGCCTACGGATCACTTCTGTTAGACGGGCAGGATGTACGCATGAGCGGGCAGGATGTGAAACGTGGAACGTTTAGTCACCGCCATGCCTGTATCATCGACACGAATACGTATCAGGAAGTCAACCGTTTGGATGGCATTGCGGAGAAACAGGGCAAGTTCCGCATCTTCAATTCCCTGCTCAGCGAATACGCAGTGTTGGGTTTTGAATATGGTTATTCGCTCTCCACGCCTGATGCCTTGGTGATCTGGGAAGCACAATTTGGCGACTTTGTGAACTGTGCCAGCACCATCGTAGATCAATTCATTTTTGCAGGCGAAAGCAAATGGCAGCGTATGAGCGGACTCGTGATGCTACTCCCACACGGTTACGAAGGCCAAGGTCCGGAACACTCTTCCGCCCGTCTGGAACGCTTCCTGCAAGGTTGCGCCGAGAACAATGTGACCGTAGCAAATGTGACTTCGGCCAGCAATTTTTTCCATTTGTTGCGCCGCCAGCAAATACGCCCCTTCCGGAAACCACTCGTGGTGATGTCGCCCAAATCGGGCCTGCGCGCGCCCTTCAACCTCGGCGAAATCAGCGAACTAGAAACAGGCAATCGTTTTCGCGAACTGATCGACGACGCATTATTCGATGACGACAACGCTCCTTCGGCAAGCCTACGGTGCCTAAAAGTAAAAAGAATGCTCGTATGCTCAGGCAAAGTCTATTACGATCTGCTCAAAAAGCAACAGGACGAAAAACGCGAAGACGTGGCCATAATCCGCCTGGAACAGATTTATCCCTTCCCAAAAAAGCAGTTTGATGCCCTGCGTAACAAGTACGCAAAAGCCGAACTCATTTGGGTACAAGAAGAGCCCGCTAACATGGGCGCTTGGAGCCATATCGCGGTCACCCAATCAGAATACGGTTGGAAATATGCAGGCCGTCGAGCTGCTGCATCGCCAGCTACAGGTTTCCCGAAGGCGCATGAAAAGGAGCAGGGAGATTTGGTTGGGGTTGCGTTTGGAGGCTGAAATGGTCTTCATTGATTGTCATTTCGTCATTAGGGTCATTTCGTCATTTATCGTCATTCGTCATTTATCGTCATTTGGGTCATTCGTCATTTGGGTCATTCGTCATTTATCGTCATTTGGGTCATTCGTCATTTATTGACGCAAAAGCCAAGAGTGACCCCAATGACGAATGACCTAATGACAATCAATGACGAAATGACGAATGACCCAAATGACGATAATGACGAATGACCCAAATGACGAAATGACGATAAATGACGAATGACCC
>JBBQLD010000249.1:0-7052 GCA_038327555.1 Chitinophagales bacterium | reverse complement strand
CAAAACGCAGGTCAGGCTTATCTGAACCATAGCGTCGCATGGCCTCGTCGTAGGTCATGCGGGGGAAATCGCCGAGGGTGACACCAAGGGCTTTTTGGAACAAATATTGGGTCAAACCCTCGAACGTATTGAGGATATCTTCCTGGTGTACGAACGACATTTCACAGTCAATCTGGGTAAATTCCGGCTGACGGTCGGCGCGCAAATCTTCGTCGCGGAAGCACTTCACGATCTGGAAATATTTGTCAAAACCAGCCACCATCAAGATTTGCTTAAAGGTCTGCGGGCTTTGTGGCAGGGCGTAAAACTGGCCCTTATTCATGCGGCTTGGCACCACAAAATCGCGCGCGCCTTCGGGGGTGGATTTGATGAGGTTGGGCGTTTCCACTTCGATAAAACCTTCTCCGGCAAGATATTTACGGGTTTCAATGGCCAGGTTGGAGCGGAAAATCAGATTTTTCTGCACGGCATTCCGGCGCAGATCCAGATAGCGGTATTTCATTCGGAGATCGTCGCCGCCGTCCGTATCATCTTGAATGGTGAATGGAGGGGTTTTGGAGGCGTTGAGAATTTTTAAAGCAGTTACTTTGATCTCTATCTCACCCGTGAGGATTTTAGTGGTTTTGGAAGCGCGTTCAATAACCGTACCTGTGGCTTGAAGTACAAATTCACGACCCACCGAACGAGCCGTTTCAAATAATTCTTTCGAGGTGTAATTCTCGTCAAGTACCAATTGGGTGATGCCGTAACGGTCACGCAAATCAATCCAGAGCAAAGCGCCTTTGTCGCGCACAATGGCCGACCATCCGCTGAGGGTTACTTCTTTGTTTATGTCAGAGATGCGGAGTTCTCCGCAAGTGTGGGTACGATACATTTGTAATTTGAAATGATAGGAACGTTAAACCCTCCTTCGCCCTAAAGGGCTATGGCGGGTAAAGGTGCAAAAGTAGTCGAATTTTAAGAAGAAAAACGGTGTGCCACAAATGGAAATTGGATAAAAACTGAATCGGCAACCTCTTGTGGAAAGGTCGCCGATTGGGTAAAAGTTCAAATTGCCTATGAGCAACGTGAGTTTTGGATAGGTTTCAAAAAAAAGCCGCATCGCGGCGACATTATAGTAGCGTCAGCGTTTAATGGTTTCCAGAACCGCGTAGCGGTGGCATTGTTACGGCGATATAATGGCACCGCTATGCGGTTTTTATTCTCTAAACGCCCTTGCGGGCTACTGTAATGGCACCGCTATGCGGTTCTTATTGCCTAAACGCCCTTGCGGGCTACTATAATGGCACCGCTATGCGGTTCTTATTGCCTAAACGCCCTTACGGGCTACTGTAATGGCACCGCTATGCGGTTCTTATTGCCTAAACGCCCTTACGGGCTACTATAATGGCACCGCTATGCGGTTTTTTTTGAAACCTATCCAAATTGTTTTTGGTAAGTTTTACAAGGGCTTGTCTTTGGAGCAATTTACTTCTTTGCTGCTGTCGTAGGTGCCGCAATCGCTTGCGCTTTTTCCATCAATTGCACCAACTCTTTTCGGTAGCCATTGGGGTCGTTTTTCGCGGCTTCTTTGGCGCGACTGATAGCGCTTTCATAATTGGCTGAGCTTTTGAATTTTGAATCGCGCAGCAGCATGCCAAACTCCGCAATGGACGAGGCCAGCAGGAAGTTTTCGCTCTCTGTTTTGCGGTCTAGCGCGGCTGCGTTGAGGCGGTATTCCATGAGTTGGCTGGGTTGCTCGCCTTTGGGTTTTTTGTAGCGGAGTTGCAGTACCATCAAATCGTCTTTGTCGACCGTAACGGACGTATCGGGTTTTGCTACTATGACCAGTGATGAATCGGCCTTGGTGAGCGCTGGCAAAGATTGACCAACTGGTATGATTTCATACATTGCGGTAACGCGGTGTCCCACGCCAAGTTCGCCAGCATCTTTCGCATCATTATTGAAATCTTCGGTGGCGAGCATTCGGTTTTCGTAGCCAATGAGCCGGTAACCGGACACATGCGCAGGATTGAAATGTAACTGTAGTTTTACATCTTTGGCAATGGCGAAAAGTGTGCCACCAAACTCCTGCATCAACACTTTCTTGGCCTCGCTGAGTTGGTCGATATACGCATGGTTGCCATTGCCCTTGTCGGCCAGGCTTTGCATTTTGCCGTCCTGATAATTGCCCATTCCATAGCCCAAAATAGTGAGGTAGACGCCACTTTTGCGTTCGCCTTCAATGAGTTTTACCAGCTCATCTTCGCTACTTTGACCCACGTTAAAATCTCCGTCAGAACAGAGGATCACCCGGTTGTTGCCATTGGTAATCAGGTTTTTACGCGCGGTTTCATAGGCCAATTTAATGCCTGCGCCCCCAGCAGTACTGCCACCAGACTCTAGGGCTTCGAGTGCGGCTTTTATTTTGGTCTTGTCGGCTCCGGAAGTGCTTTCGAGCACGAGGCCAGCGGCTCCTGCATAGACTACGATGGCCACACGGTCGCTGGGCCGCAATTGGTCGGTGAGCATCGATAGGGATTGTTTTACCAGTGGGAGTTTATTTTCCGAACTCATACTTCCAGATACGTCGATGAGAAACACCAGATTGGAGGCTGGCAATTGGCCGATGTCAATTTTTTCGCCTTGAATACCAATGGTCATCAGGCGGTTTTGGGGGTTCCAGGGACAGGGCGCCACCTCGGTATGCACTTCAAATGGATCACGGCCACTGCGTGGCGCATCGTATTGATAATCAAAGTAATTGATCATTTCCTCCAGCCGGACAGCATCGCGTGGCGGGAGTTGGTTCGCATTCAAGTAGCGACGGATATTGGCGTAAGAAGCCGCGTCAACATCAATAGAAAAGGTGGAAATTCCGTTTGCTTTGGCGTCTTGGAAGGGGTTTTCCAGGATTCGGTTGTATTGTTCGCCGGAAACATCGTCGATGGGATCGGGTACTATTTTGTCAGCGGGGGCATATCTCCCTGGTGTTTCTTTTTTTGCTTCCTGATGCAAAACCTTGGCTGGACTCGCGTAGCCCAAAGGCTGTGCTGTTGAAGTAGATGAATCAGTTTTCCGTTTCGATTTTTCAGTAGATCGGACCGCCAATTTATCCACCTGCGGTTTTGCGGTTCTTGAGGTTTTCGGGGCAGGATTTGCTTTGGTTTCTTGTACGGGAGCAGCTCCGCCTGATACCCGAATGCCATCAATATAGGGATCGGTTCCATTGGCACGTGCGCCTTTGATGTTTACATCCCCTCCGTCATTGGAGGAGGCGCCCACTGTGGTAGCTACGATAGTGTTGACGTTGCGGGTAGGTAGATTTTTAATCTGTTCAGGGCTTAAAGTACAGCCACGGGAAGCCTGGTCCTGCTCAATAAGCGGAACTTTGTAGGAAGTGACCTTAACTTCCTCGAGCACAGTGGAATTAGAAAGGATCACATTTTGAGTCGTAATCTGGCTGCCTAGCACCTGAATGCCCGAAATACGCTGTGCTTGAAAGCCAGTGTAGGAAAATTCCACATCGTAGGTGCCAGGATCCAGTTCGACTCGATAGTCGCCATTATAATCGGTGACGGTTCCACGAATAAAAGTTCCTGATTGAGAGACGGTGACCGTGGCCCCGATCAGACCTTCGGTTGCGTCAGATACCTTGCCAGTGAGGATAGTCTGGTTTGGAAGAATTTGTGCAGCCAAGGCGCAGAGAAGGAGGAGCCCGCTAATGCTACTGCCCATCCAAATATGGAAGGCAGAAAGACTTTGCTTGGAAAAATAGTTCCTGAGTTTCATGTGTAGAGAAAATTTAGGTGAAGAAAGATGTTAGACCGTCTAAGGCCCAAAAACCAAATGATGCAGCCCCGGCTTGCATTACACAAACCGGGGCTGCTTTTCATTTTTTACCCTTAAAAATCAACTTATTTCAAGCCTAGCATTTCTTTGTTATCCCCTTTTTTTAGGGTTTCAAATGCGCTCAAACCACATTCGAGAAAAGCCTTATACGCTGCCGGGTCTTTGCCTTTATCATAATCGGAAGGCCTGTTAAGCAAGGTTTTGCCGTCATGATGCATCAACACATAATAGGGCTGCGTGGAAGTATTGAAATTATTGACCTGGAAAGCCGCCCACTTCGAGCCTACAGTGCGTAATTTTTCGCCAGTTTTAGGGTCGAGCAAGTAGGCAAAATCATTTTCGGGGAAAAGGCGCACCTTCTCATCCACATAGAGCGAAACCACGACATAGTCATTTCGCAGGTGCTCTATGACGCCTGGGAGGGGCCATACCGTTTCCTCCATCGCACGGCAATTGGTGCAACCATGCCCAGTAAAATCTACAAAAAGCGGCTTGTTCTCCAATTTGGCAATAGCAATTGCTTCATCAAAATCGTGGTAGCAATCCAGCCCGTGTGGACAGCCAGGGCCTTTGTGGTCCTTTTTGGCGGCATCATACTTATAACTATAATGGACAGGAGGCGCCAAACCGCTGAGCAAAGAAAGCGATTTGTAGCCTGCCAAACCCCAGCCGACATAGGCCGCGAAAACCAGGGAGGCAAGGCCCACCGTGGAGCGCAGTAGACCAGGCTTGCTTTCATTGCCTTTCCATTTTAGCACTCGGAACTGGTAAAAACCCAAGGCCAACCCGCACAAAACCCAGATGACCATGAACGTTTCAAATTTCAACACCCCCCATTGCTCCACCATATCGGCAGTGCTGAGGAATTTGAAGGCAAAAGCGAGTTCGATCATGCCGAGGGTCACTTTCACATTGTCCATCCAGCCGCCAGATTTAGGTAGAGAATTGAGCCAACCCGGGAACATAGCAAACAAGGCAAAAGGCAAGGCCATACCTAATCCAAAGCCCAACATTCCAATGGCAGGTTTCAAGGGAACAAACCCGAGGATAACTGCTCCGTCATTCGATTTAGCAGCCTCTGCCAACAATGGGCCAACGATTGGGCCAGTGCATGAAAAAGACACCAAAACCAAGGTCAGCGCCATGAAAAATATGCCGATAGCTCCACCACGATCAGCAAGCTTGTCGCTTTTATTGATCCAGGAGGATGGAAGTTGTATTTCGTAGAACCCAAAAAATGAAAAAGCAAAAACGATCAGCAGCGCGAATAAAGAGAGGTTGAACCAGGGATTGGTACTCATTTCATTCAAGACCGAAGCCCCAAAAATGGCGGTTACTGCCGAGCCCATGATTACAAAAATAGCCACAATGCTCGTGCCGTAAATCAGCGCATTAATAATGCCTGCCCGCCGACTTTTGGACCGTTTTACAAAAAAGCTAACGGTCATCGGGATCATCGGAAACATGCAGGGGGTAAACAAGGCGACCAGTCCTCCAAGAAAGCAAAAGATGAAAAGTGATACCCAGGAAGCACCATTACTGCCGCCATTAGCGGTGTTGTTTCCGCAGCTACTGGCGAATTGTTCAGCGTTTATGTCTGCTCGTTTGGAGTAGAAAAATCCTTTAAAATTAGAGTCGTTTGGTGGAGTAGGGCTGTTTGGTGCACTAGAATCAGCAGGCGGAATTTGAGTGGTTGACTTGGAACTGTCAACCCCTGGTTCAGTCCCAGTGGTTCCTTTTTCTCCTGTTTCAAGAGGTGCAACTGGCACGTCCGCGCCTCCTTTCAGCGCCGGAAGCGTAAAAGAAAAATCTACGTCTCTGGGTGGCTCGCAATGGTCGTCATTACAGGCCATATAATTGAGGTATCCAACAATCGGTTTGCCTGGATCTTTTACCGCTACACGTTGAGTGAAAATGGCCTTATGCTTGAACTTTGTGAGGTTCATGCTAAATACCTTGTCGTAGGTCTTGACAATATCCCCGCTCTCTTTTGCCTTTCCAATGAGCTTATAATTATCGCCTTCCTGAAAGGTCAGGGTAGTAGGTACCGGGCCGTCTTCGCTTTCCAAAAACTGCGAATACGTGTAAAATCCATCTTTAATAGTGCCAGTAATGATGAGATCTACCTGAGCATTGCCGACGTCTTTGGTCGAAAATGACCATTTAACTGAACTTTGGGCAAAAAGGGAAATTGAAAAGAAGAGAAATCCTATTATGCCCCCGCCTACGCCAAGGCTTCGGCGGGTAAAGCGGGTAAATTGGGTAGAAAGGCTTCGGAGGGTAAAAGTTTGAATGCCTGTGTGCATGTGGTTTGGACAGAAAAGGTGAATCAGTTATGGGAGCCTTTGGTGCTACAGTTTGCAAGAATGGGGATTTTTATAGAGAAATCGCTGTCTCTGGGAGGTAAACACATCTCATCATTGCAGGTCATGCAGTTGACGTAGCCTGCAATGGATTTGCTGGCGTCGAGTATTTCCACACGCTGGGTGAGGATGGCTTTGTGTTTGAACTTGGTGAGGTTCATGCCAAAGATAGCATCATGCGTTTTGATGATCTCACCGCCTTCTGTAGCCTTGCCCACTAATTTGTAGTGCGTACCTGCTGTAAAATTGAGCGTGGTAGCCACTGGGCCGTCCTCGCTTTCCAGAAATTGGGAGTAAGTACACCAGCCTTCTTCCAGAGTACCGGTAAAAATTAAATCTACCTGGCAATTGCCCGCATCTTTGGCTGTGAACGACCACTTGATTGGGTTGTTTTGGGCAAAAAGTGAAAGGCTAAAAAGAAGCGAAAGTATGGGTGTAAGGAGGCTACGTAGCATAGTTTGGTCGTGTTAAATGAAAACAGTATTAAAAAGGTCTGCAAAGAAACAGCGATTCTAGTACGTGCACGACGGAATGGACGAGTTTAAAAGTATTTTAACCGCATGAATGTCCGCGACAAGCCTTTTTGTGCGGGCAGATTTAGCTGTTGGGGTCATATTAGTTATTTGTTGATTTGGTTGTTTGGTGGGAGTGTTCTGAAATCTGTGTCAACTGCCGATTTAGTTATTTGAGGTGCCAAAGCAGGGCATCTCTCCTTGACTCTAGTGGCAGGGGCACGAAGTCTTTGACGGTTTGTTCGACTCTTTTGAACTGATACTTTGTTGCGCCTCAGTCATGGAGAGCCCGCTACAATCCTTCGTCGCGCCTAGTCTCATCTCAAAATAATCTGACCAAACTATC
>JBBQLD010000248.1:0-7167 GCA_038327555.1 Chitinophagales bacterium | reverse complement strand
GATGGATGTCCCAGTGGCAAGTAGGATATCGCTTGGGCAACAATTTAACCCTTCACGGGGGGCTTCGTCTCCAACGAAAGACACGCAATTGGCAGGGGTGGCGGGGTGAACAAAGGGTTGACAAAATCCGTCAAAGACGTTTTGAATTCGGGCTAGGCATCTTATTTTGAGACACAACGACTAATGGCTTTTTTCGGAAATAAGAAATACACGGAACAAGAACTCGTAGACGGCTGTGCCGCCAACGATCGCCGTGCCCAAGAGGCACTGTACCGCCGTTTTTTTCCAGAAATGCTCCGAATGGTACGCCGCTACACTCGAGATGAAGACACGGCGTTCGAAGTTGTGAACAATGGTATGTTGCGGGTTTTTAAGAAGATTCACACCTTCGCTTTCAAAGGCAGCCTTGAAGGTTGGATGCGTCGACTTGTTTATCATTGCATGGCTGATTATTACCGGGAAAATGCACGCTACCTACATTTTTTGGTATTGGAAGACCATGATCAAAGTGTGGCAGAACGCGGCCACGAGTCCTTTTACGAAGAAGATATCCTCAAGGCTGTTCGAACCTTACCCCCAACCTCCCAAGAGGTTTTCAGATTGTATGCCATTGAAGGATACAGTCACGCTGAAATTGCAGAAAACCTCCACATAAGTGAAGGGACTTCTAAATGGCACCTCAGCACCGCAAGACAAAAGTTGAGGATGATACTTGAAAAAGAGTTCCCGACAGCGATTGTTGCCTCGAAATGATGCAGTGCAGGATTCACATTGATTTTTTTTAATAAACATGGATAATAAAATTACGGATAAAGGCTGGGCGGCCATGCGAGGATTGCTTGACCGCGAGATGCCGGAAAAACGTCGCCGAAGATTTGGGTGGTGGTGGATTGGCTTGTTGCTTTTGCCCTTCATGGGTTATGGCAGCTGGCAATGGCTAGGGGGTGAAAACAGCCACACACCAAAGATTGAAGCCAAATCTGACCTGCCGATCGCTAGCAATGGAGCAGGAATTGAACATTCCAGCAAGCTCGCATTAGATCCGCTGCGGGAGCAACCTGTGGTTTCGTCAAAATTTAAGCCTGAAACGATGCATAGCATTGCAACGAAGGATCTTAAGACACCTGTCAGGAGTAAACCACTCGATTTCAGTTACGCAGCTACAGCCTTGGAAGACTCCATTATCCAGGAAATAGAATCCCAGTCAAATCTGATATCTTTCAAAAATTCTGAAATCAACCCTGGCCTAGCTATCGGGAATCTGCCTGGAATTGGAGCACAACCTGTCTTTTCAGCACAGGAACCCAGCGTTTTGCCACACCTATTGCCTATTTTAGACCTGCCAAACCTAATCAAAAAAGCCTCAAACAAAAGCTGGGCCTTTGGTGCAACTTCTGCTGTTTCTACGGAACAATTTAGCACCATCAATGGATTCTCTACTGGCTTGACGGTGGATTGGAAATTTGCCCGAAAATGGGGGTTACGCACTGGACTTCTATACAACCTCCATAGTCCACAAGAAAAACATCGCCCAGTCGCTTCTGTACTTTCACATGACTATACGTCCAATGTAGATGGTAATGTAATTTTGGTAGATGGGACTACAGGACTAGAAGTGATTAATGTGGCCGGTAACAACTTTTATTCAGATTCACTTACAGGCAACGTGTTTATCCCCGTGAATCGGTTACACCGCCTGGAAATTCCGGTTACCACCTTTTGGCAAGTATCCAAGCCTTTGAAAATTTTTGGCGGTCTTGCTTTGATACGCACGCTTTCGGCTAAAGCAGACAAGCAAAATTATTCCGGCGATTATATTTTAAGACTTGCGGATCGAACCGCCGAAGATGGTGCCAGCAAACTGACTTCCAATGAGTTGGATAATTGGAAAGCGGATGCAATGCTTGGCTTTGGCCTAAATCTTTCCAGGTCTTTTGAACTAGGTTTTTCTGCAAGAATGCCTTTGAATAAGATTTCTGGGTTAGCCAAAGCAGAAAAAAGCAATCTCAATGCAGCCTTTGATTCAAATTCCATAGGATCTACTCGCAAGCAAGGTGGCCCTATGTTTTCGCTTTACGGGACTTTGTTTTTTTAAGCAGTGGTTGTGCCAGCGGCTTCAGCCGCCGGAGTGAACAGGGCAAATTTTAAACTTTTTTAGTTAGGTTTCCTGCGACTAAAGTCGCCGGTACCATACCGCTCAACCTATCCATTCGGTTCAAATCGTATGAAGCAATTGAACCGCAGCAGGTCGCCCCGATTTTCGGTGGCGGCCTGTGTTGTTTTGTATCTACTTTTAGCCCTGAAATAGAAACAGCATGAAAGTAAAGCCAAAGCCACCCGAAGTACCAATACCTGTATTGCCCTCCCCTCCCCTACCAACCGAGATCGACTTCGTCGAAGCTAGCGTGAGCTTGCGTTACGAAGATGTTTTTCAATGGATTCGGCCTAATGAAGTATCCGACGTGCGTTGGCGCGATGGAGCGTATGAATTTATATGCCACAATGGTGTGATGCTCCGCGTATCGGTGCTTGCGGCGGGTATTTTTCGCTTGCGATATTCTCCTGATGGTGTTTTTCAACCTGATTTTTCCTACGCCATTGATCCGGCTTTTGAGCCAGAAAAAGTGGTTGTACGGCTCGAAGAACGCGATGGAGAATATTTACTCGATTCAGGAGCCTTGCAAGTTGTGGTATCAAAAGCAGATTTAAAGGTTAAATTTTACGATCAGGACGATCGAGTACTCTGTGAAGATGCCGCAGGATTTTCTGCCAAAAGAACCATTTTGAAGGGTTGGTGTGCGCTTCGAATGGAGAAAAAATGCCACAAAAAAGAAGTGTTCTTTGGGCTAGGTGATAAATCTTGCGGCACTAACCTGTCGGGTAAAAAGTTTGAAAACTGGTGTTCTGACTCCTTTGCTTTTGGCCGCGAAACTGATCCGCTTTACCGTGCAATCCCGTTCTATTACGCACTAAATCAGGGCGTTGCTTATGGAATTTTCCTGGACAATAGTTTCAGAACACACTTTGACTTTGATTCCGAAGCATCGGGAGACACTTGTTTTTATGCAGAAGGCGGCGAACTAAATTATTATTTTCTACATGGACCCGGCCTAGACGATGTGGCCCGTACCTACGCTCAATTGACGGGCACGCACGAGCTCCCGCCAAGTTGGGCATTAGGCTACCACCAATGTCGTTGGAGTTATCATCCAGACAGCCATGTGCGCGAAATTGCAACTGGATTCCGGGAGCGCCAAATCCCTTGCGACGCCATTTATCTGGATATCGATTACATGGATGGTTATCGCTGTTTCACCTGGGACAAAAAGGCTTTCCCAAACCCCAAAGCTTTGGTAGACGATCTGCGGGAAATGGGATTTCAAACCGTAACCATGATTGATCCTGGCATTAAGGAAGATGCAAATTATGAGGTTTATCGGGATGGCCTGGCACAAAACAGGTTTTTATATACCTCAGATGGCGTGGTAGCAAAAGCTCCCGTTTGGCCAGGCTTTTGTGCCTTCCCTGACTTTACGAATCCGGAGGTGCGGCAATGGTGGGGAACACTTTATGAAAGTCTGTACAAGGACATTGGAATTGCGGGATTTTGGAACGACATGAATGAGCCAGCAGTCTTCCATGTGAACCATAAAACCCTGCCAGACAACGTGATGCATCATCATGACGGATTGCCCTGTAGCCATCGGAAGGCGCATAATATCTATGGGCAGCAGATGAATCGATCCTCCTGGGAAGGCTTTCAAACCTTGCAGCCAGAAAAGCGACCATTCTTGCTTAGCCGTGCATCATTTAGCGGCGGACAGCGATTTTCGGCCATCTGGACTGGCGACAACTGTTCCGACTGGGAGCACCTCCAAATTGCAAATATCCAGTGTCAACGCTTGGCCATTTCAGGCTTTTCTTTTTGCGGTACAGATATTGGCGGCTTTGCGGGCAATGCGGAGGGCGAACTATTTGTGCGTTGGCTACAACTCGGCGTTTTTCATCCGCTCATGCGGGTACACAGTATCGGGAAACATGCGACTGGCGACGGCTTACCTGCCGAAGAAGCCGAATTAATAGATCCCTTGCTGCACATTTCTGACCAAGAACCTTGGTCTTTTGGGGAAAAATGGACTGATTTGGCGAAAAAAGCCATTGAACTGCGCTACTGCCTCCTACCTTGTCTCTATTCAGCCATGTGGCTGCACACGCTCGATGGTTCGCCAGTGTTACGACACTTGGCCTTTGCTGATGCAAATGATCCAAAACTCTGGGATGTAGAGCGCGATTTTCTTTTTGGTGAGCACTTGCTGATTAGTCCGGTGGTACAACCCAAAGTGCAACGACAAGGGGTATATTTGCCAAAGGGCAATTGGTATTATTTCTGGACTGGACAACCGGGCAATGGCGAGGTGTTTGTAAATGTAATGCCAGACCAGATTCCATTTTTTGTCCGGGAAGGTGCTGTACTACCCGTATACCCAACCCGCCAGCACACTGGCGAGGCTATTGCTGAATTGACCTTGTATGTGTATTACAAAAACGGTCTGGAAACCAGTCATTTATACGAAGATTTAGGAGAAGGATATGCACATCAGGCGGGGATGTTTAGTTTGAAAGTTTTTGAAACAGAGGGTAAAAACGGCACATTTTCACTTCGTCAACGAAAAGAAGGCGAATATAACCCGGAGTACAGCAAGGTAAAAATATACCTTGTCGGCTTCCCAACTTTCGTCAAAAAATGTGCGGCGGATGGCGTTGAAATTCCCATCAAGGAGATCAAACTACGAGATCGGTCACTATATACCCTCAACCTGAAACCTGAATTTGAAAAGGTGGAATGGGAGGGGTGAACTATGAACTATGAAGTATGAAGTATGAACTATAACCATTAATAGTTCATACTTCATACTTCATAGTTCATACATCATAGTTCTTAGTTCATACTTCATAGTTAATATGCTCAATTGGCAAGAATTCGAAAAAGTAGAAATGCGGGTCGGAACAATCCTTGAGGCCAGGGATTTTCCTGAAGCCCGGCTGCCTGCGTACCAATTGTGGATTGATTTTGGCGCATTAGGCATCAAGAAAAGCTCTGCACAGATTACCGATATATACCAAATAGATGGTTTGGTAGGTCAGCAGGTCATTGCAGTGGTGAATTTTCCACCTAAGCAAATTGCCAATTTTTTTTCTGAGTGTTTGGTGCTTGGCTTGGTGGGTGAAAACAAACAAATTACCCTCCTTCAGCCCCAAAGCCCGGTGCCTAATGGCCTCCGGGTTGCATAAAATCCTCAACAGGCTCAAACACTTTAGATCAATGAAATTTAACTGGCAACGCATTTCGTTACACTTCCTGTTTTGGGCCGTTTACGTGCCCCTTAATGCAATACTTGGCTGTATTTTGAATCGCGTGCCATTGGAAGATGGGTTTCAAGAAGCACTGATCGGCGAGGCATTTTCATTGCCCGTTAAGTTATTACTCACCTATTTTATATTCTACTATGTCATCCCACTTTATCTTGATCGAAGCAAGATTTGGAAACTAGTAGGTTTATTATTGCTGGCATTTGGCGTTGCAACGGTGATTTACCGGCTTGAAATGGCTTATATTTTTTATCCCATTTTCAGGCCTGGAGAAACCTACAACTTCCTCAACCCTAAAGGGCTGTTATTGACCGAATTTGACCTGTTTATCACCCTGGCGGCAGCTGTAACCATTAAAATGATTCGGGTTCACTATAAAAGTCTCGAATTCGAGCAGGAATTAATGCGTGAAAAATTGCAGTCTGAACTCAGTTTTTTACGCGCACAAACCAACCCACATTTCTTGTTCAATACGCTTAATAACCTTTATGTTTTAGCACGAAAAAAAAGCGATAAAACGCCTGATGCCATTATGATGCTTTCCAAGATCATGCGCTTCGTACTTTTCGAATGCCGTGCGCCCCGTATCTCTGTGTTAGATGAAGCTAAGGTGATTCAAGATTATATTGAACTGGAAAAACTCCGATACAACAAACGCCTAACCATTGATTATCAGGAAGAAATGGACAACCCTAACACAGCGATTGCCCCACTTTTGCTCCTGCCTTTCGTAGAAAATAGTTTCAAACACGGTGCTGGTGGCACTACAGGCGAAGTGCAGATCCTGATTAAAATTATGCTCAGAGATTGTCAACTAACTTACCTGGTACAAAATACGCTCGACCCGGATTATGATTCCACAGGAAACGTAGACAACGGGGGAATTGGCCTCAGAAACGTGCGACGCCAGCTCTATCTGCTTTACCCGGATCAGCACCAGCTTAAAATCAGTCGGGAAAACGGTTTTTTTACAGCCAAATTGAACATTGATTTGTCGCCAGCATAACCAAATCACCAACTCAACATATCACCAACACACCCATCATCTAAAGATATGATCGTAGTTACAGGCGCTGCAGGCTTCATTGGCTCCTGCATGATAAAACGACTTAACGACGCGGGTTACCCCGACGTACTTGCGGTAGACGACTTTAGTCGCCCCGATAAAAACCAAAACCTGGAGGGCAAACAACTCTGGGGGCAAATGCATCGTCTGAACTTTGTGCGCTGGCTTGAACGCAATCACAGCGACGTGGATGCCGTAATACACCTTGGTGCGCGCACCGACACCACGGAACAAAGTGTTGAAATTTTTAACGAATTAAATCTGGAATACTCCCGCGCGCTTTGGATGCTTTGCGCCGGCTTTGACATTCCGCTGTTGTATGCCAGCAGCGCAGCCACCTATGGCCTTGGCGAAATTGGTTATGCTGACAACCACGCCACGATCCCCCAACTTCAGCCACTCAATCCTTACGGCCAAAGCAAGCAGGATTTTGATGTGTGGGTATTGGAACAAATCAAGCATCAAAAATCTAGTCAAGCGCCAACCTATTGGGCGGGCTTCAAATTTTTTAATGTTTACGGTCCAAATGAGTACCACAAAGGGCGCATGGCTTCGGTAATTCTGCACACCGCCCGGCAAATAAAAGCCACCGGAGCTATGAAACTTTTTCGCTCACACCGCCCTGACTATCAAGATGGTATGCAAAGTCGGGACTTTATTTACGTGAAAGACCTCGTAGACGTGCTCCTCTATTTTTTTGAAAATAAGCCAGCCAACGGAATTTATAATCT
>JBBQLD010000247.1:0-7167 GCA_038327555.1 Chitinophagales bacterium | reverse complement strand
GAGGCCATTCCCAGGTTTCACCATAATCAGGAGACCGAACGATGTAAAGGTGGCGATAATTTAGTCCCTGATCATTGTCATAAAGGTTTTCAACAGCAGCGGAATAGGCCACATAGATCTCGCCATTCTCGCTTACCGCTCCGGCAGCCATAGAGGACAGGCCGCAACCGTAGCCTACAATTGAACTTGGGGTGAAATCAAGTAATCCATTTCCGTTCCAGTCATCAGAATAGGCAATTTCAACCAATTGATCCGGCTGTGCTTCACTCCAATGAAGTAGGCCATTAACGCCAGGATAATAATTGATTCCACCGTCTGTAAGGGTACTGTCCAGAATATACATTTCTCCAACCCAGGCATGTACTAAACCAGCATAATCAATGGCCAGGGAGCCTGCTCCGTCTGTGGTGAAAACGCTCAGTGGTGAAGGCGCGTCTGGGTCTGCACCGCCAATGTCGTCAAGGGTATAACCTTTATCGGTGGTGTACTTTTCTAGCGGAAAGTCCCAAATGGTATAGCTCTGATCCCAGGTTGTGCCTCCATCGGCAGACTTGAAAACCATACAATCATTGACGGAGTTGAAAATACCTACTGCTACCACACCATCCCGAGCTGCAATGGAGTAATCGTCAGCACTTAATTCGGCAAACTTGGTACTATCCAGCCCAGGAATTACATTAGCCGTAATATCCCAAGTGGCCCCGGCATCCGATGAGCGCCAATAAAGTACATGGCCGTTCAGTCCTTTATAGATACTCCCGGTGAACGTAGGTGCAGGCCCGACGGGAGTTGTAAGTGCTATCAAGTGAATGGTATTTCCATCCACGGCTAATTTTGTCCATAACTCACCGTTTGGACTTGAGGTAGGTAAGTCTGCCTCCGTCCAGGCCGTTTGCCCGGCAGTGCGGCGAAGACTATGCAGTATGAATTTGCCTCCACCCAGACCTCGGTGATTTGAAACAAATTCAGTACCATTCTCGGTTACGCCATAATTACTGAATCCTGTACGAAAAGTCGCTTCTAGCTTTACGGAAGGAACTTCTCCATTGAGCCACTTGATACGTTGATTGTACCCGGTACCACGCCCGGCAAAGCCAGTGTTTTCATCATCAGGAGACATAGTCCATACTGCGCTCACATTGCCATCAGGCCAAACGTGAAGGTGAGATTCCTCTGTCCCATTGGACTGTAGGTCATACTGGGTTCCCCCAGCTTCTTCCTCTACCAATAAATTGTCGCGGAAGATCGTGTGCGGCGCTGGCGGGACTGCCACGGGTGCTGGTGAGCTGAAAGTGGCTGGCTCAAACCCGGTTTGGGGCATTGGCATTGGCAAGGCCCGCAGTTGGGCAAGGGGGATAGCGGGGCGATTTTTAACCCGTTGAAGATGGGCTGATTGGCCGGATGCGGAGAAGGCGAGTAGTAGTGCCGTCCCGGCAAAAAGTAATTTTTTTAACATAGCGCAATTTGTTTGGAAAATGTAAAATGTATACTTGGCCATAAAAATAGGCGGTACTCCATATTAGGCAAGAGATATTCTATCAAATGGCTAAAAATATCCTAATAAGGAACGGGTAAATAATAACTTGTTACTTTCAGGTAGATTACTTTTTGCTCAGACAACTATCTTTTTGTGCGAATAGCGGGGCTCTTTTATCAAAAAAATGGGCGGTATGGGCGGAAAGGAATCAGATGAAAGTAACAAGTTATTTTTTACCCGTTCCTAAAACGACTAATCCAGGTTGGGGCAAAACGAAGAAGCCGCCCCAGGGTTGGAGCGGCTTCTTTATAAAAACTTTGTTCGCTTTGCGAAACGAGGGCGAATTAGTGTTGAACCATCATTTTACGGGTTGCAAAAGAATTGCCAAGGTTGAGGCGCGCAAAATACATCCCGTTCGGAAGATCTGAGGTGTTGATTTGGACCGTGCCAGTGCCTTGACCAACAGTCACGCGGGCTGTTTGACGTACCATATTGCCTAACATATCATACACTTCGACATTGCTCATTTGAGTGCGGTCGGAGCTGAATTGGATGACAGTTCGGTCATTGACAGGATTAGGCATTACATCAAATTTCAGCGTTTCAGCCGTTACGTTTTTTGTGCTGTTTGTTAGTGCCCAAGCCGTCGGGTAACCAATGTACCGGATAGTATTGTCGTTAGCATCGGAATCAGTTTCCGGGTTGTTCAAGAATACCAATGGAGAATAGTCGGCTTGGAAAATGATGTGCACTTTGTCGTCGGCCAATTTTGCAGTAGCATTGAAGATTGCTTCGATAAATGGTACTTCAACAGAGTCTTCTTCTACCAGGTTTGGATTCATGACCGCTTGTGGGTCGGTCCAAGTCACTCCATAGTCAGCAGAGGATACGATATAGGGCTGGCGGAAGTTGAAGTTTGAGTTAATGTCCAAATACAATTCATTTACAGTCGAATAGACGACGTAGATGTTGCCATCAGCATCAACCGCTCCAGAGGGGTGTGAGCTCAGGCCAATACCATAATTAGAGATGTCGGTAATATCCAGCATTTGGTTGTTATCGATATCAGGGCAGTAACCCGAAATAAAGCCTGTATTGTCCTCCATCAAAGTGTTCCAATACACAATACCAATATTGGTGCCAGGGAAAAATGACCAACCCTCATCGGTAAGGTTACTATCGTCGACATAGGTAGCGCCGTACCACATGTGTGCTACGCCTGCATCGTCAACGCGCACATCTACGGTGCCATCGGCTGTAAAGATTGCTGCGGCATTTGGAGCATTCGGGTCGGCAGGTAAGCTTAAGGTGTCGTAGCCACTATTTATAACGTATTTAACCAGCGGGAAGTCGTTGATAATATGCTTCTCCCAGGTATTGCCGTTGTCCTCCGAGTGGTACAACAAACAATCGTTCCAAGAATTGGTAACAGCAATTGCAACGGTTGAGCCATTTGCGTCAATAGAATAGCCCTCTATATCGGTGCCTAGAAAACTCAGGCTGTCAATGCCAGGGAGCAGTTGGTCTTTGATGTCCCAAGTAGCGCCGCCGTCTTGTGAACGAAAATAAACGACCACACCGTCCATACCCTCGTATTTTAAGCCACCATTGCCTACAGGTGCTGTGGAGGCGATGACGTGCAGGGTTTTGCCGTCGTTGCCGCCAATAGCAGCACGCGACCAGAGCTCCCCGCCAGCTATTGAGGTCGGGATGTCGCCCTCTGTCCAGGCACTTGCACCTGATGCGCGTTTAGCCCAGTGGATACGGAAGTTAGGAGTACCTCCAGTATGCGTAAAGACGAACTCCGTACCATCTGCATCAACCGCATAGTTAGGAAAGCCAGTTCTTACACCTTCAATGCGAGCGGTAGGCTCGGCGTCCCAACTGCCAGCCGTGGCGGTATTGTAGCCTGTTCCGCGATCGGGGTAACTGGTGCTGTTCGCGCTAAAGGTGAACAGACCTTTAAGGTTGCCGTTTCCGTTGTTTTGTACACGGTGTCCTACACCTCCGTTAGATTGCAAGTCATACACTGTGGTACCAACATATTGGAACAGTGAACTTTCGGCAGTCGGGACGGACTGTTGTGTAGAATGACCAGCAGAGGTTTCAAGACCAGTGAAAAATGTTTTTTTGGCTTGAACGGCAGTTTGTTTGCTTGGTTGCGGCAAGTTGGACTTGATTTTGTTCACCTGAGCAAACGAAGTCGCACTGAACGCGAGCAGGAAAAGGAAAACGAGTGTAATGTTACGTTTCATGTTTAAAAAAGAAAATTAGTTAAAAACTCAAAAATTAAAAAGCTGCTTTCTAAAAGCTGCTGCAAAAAACGCATAAAGTTATGAAATTGAACCCTTTGGAAGGCAGGGTTTTTACCTAGAATGTAAAAAACTGTCCAAAGTACTTTAAAAAGAGCTTAAAATTTTGTGAAGAGTCTATCTTTGCCCTTCAACATTGCAAGTCAAACTTAACCTGCTCTTTTTATTATGAATAAATTTTTCAACTATCTCCTCCTGCTTGCCCTTTCTTTCGGGGCTGCTCAAACCTTAAATGCTCAAGGCGTTGCCGGTACCGACGACGACGGCTTCGTTATTCAAATCACCTCACCAAGTAACATTGCGCAAGACCTCTTCAATGGTCAGCCTTGTGGTTGGGAGGGTTCTACCTATGGCCCAAGCCTTACTGCAGATCAAGCTTTTTGTGGTGATGTCGTTTGGGGTAAAGACTCTCTGGGTTGTACTCCACTCACTAATCCTGCCGCTGTAGCTGGTAAAATCGTGCTGCTTCGCCGCAAAACTTGTAACTTCAGCCTCAAGGTGTGGAACGCACAACAAGCCGGTGCAATTGCTTGTGTGCTTATTACACACTTTGATAATCCTGCTGAAGGTCCTTGTACCCTTAGCCTTGGTGGCATGTCTGGTGGTGATAGTGCTGCACTAGTAACCATCCCAAATGTAATCATCCACCGCCAAACGGGCGAACAGATTGATGCTGCATTTGCTGCGGGTGAAAAGGTGACCATGTGTTTCTCTTTCCCACGGATGCTTAACCCAACCTCTGCTTCGATGTATGCTACTCCATTGAGTCAGGTAGCTCCATTGCAGGCTGTGACTGCGACGTACAACAACCGCTCGGGTGCTACTGAAACAGATGTAACGTTGAAAGCTGAATTTTTCAGCCCAAGTGGTGCCTCTAACGGTATCCTGACTTACACCATGCCGGAAGTAGGGCCAGGCGTTGACTCTTTCGCCGTATTCGCTCCAATCACCATACCTGCTGAACTTGGTAAGCACACGGTATTATTCACCAACAACAAGTTTTCGGAGGCACTGGACTCGGTTTACAGCTATTTTGAGCATACCAACTTTACCTTTGCTACCGACAATTTAACCATTGACCCAGGTGGTATTGGTCCATCGGATGCAGATTTTCAAGCCAATGGCTTCTATATTCAGAGCGGTGGCCTCACCCTTATGGGCGACGCTCCTGCTAAGGCTACCTATGCAACTTTTGGTGTTGCGAACCTTGAAGCAGTGGTTGTACCTGGCGATCCAGCAGCCAACATTGTTGGTGTTGCGGTGTATAAGGCAGATGTAGACGGTGATGGTACTGGCGACCTGACTGCCAGCTTCGTTGATGACCTCGGTGGTGGTCTGATCAGCTATGTTGAATATGAAATGACCGAGAATAATGTGAATGATCAACTGATCAGTGTTCCGTTGACGGATATCAACACTGGAGACCTCGGTGTTGATCTGGAAGCTGGCAGTGCATATTACGTTTCGTTGATTTATGATGGAACTGCTGCAGGCCTTGGTGTTTGCCCCCGTTTTATGAACTCTACGGATGTAGGTTACGCTGCCTTTACGGGTTACCCAACTACTCCATTGTTCTTTGGTACATTGTTCACTGGCGGTTGGTCTGGTGCGATGGTAATTCAGCGTCTCGAATTGGAAGGTTTTGTGGCTGGTGTAAATACGGCTGAGCCTAATAAACTTGCGGAGACAAAACTGAATATCACGCCAAATCCAGCAAATGAGTTTGTTAACCTCGAACTTAAGTTGGATGCTGTGAATCCTTCGGTTGCAGTTTCTATCCTCGATGCTCAAGGTCGTTTGGTAGTCGCGTCTAAAGTAGAAAAGAACATTCAGAATGGTGTAATGACGTTCGACGTCAACAACCTGTCTTCTGGCGTTTATTTCCTTTGGATTCGCACTGCGGAGGGTTCTACCTTGAAACAGGTGGCTGTTTGTCACTAATTCATTAGCAGATTAGTCCTTAATATTTGAAAGCGTGGCTCGGCGATTTCGCCGGGCCACTTTTTTTATCAAAAAACGAATTATTTGGCCTCATTAAACTTTTATTACCTTAAAAGTTTGGGTTTCGCCCTCAGACTCCAGCCTGAGTAAATATAGGCCTGGCAAAAGATGAGCTGTTGGTAAGGATAAATTACTTTGGCCAGCAATATATTGTTGTGTGGCAATAATCTGTCCACTTAGATCAAGCAACTGCAACCTTAAAGGCAAATCAGTAGGATTAGCAATGAATACGTCCAGACTATTTAAAAATGGGTTAAGTGGATATATATTTATTTTAGAAAAACTTGACGCCTTTGTTCGATCATCTGTTGGAATACCAAACCCAAGGGGCGCTTCATAGCATTGAAATTCATAGTGCTCTGGATCAAGATTTGTAATCCGTATGCGGGTATCATTTAAATCACCAAATCGTTCAATTTTTACTACTTCTACTTTTATCTGCTCCTTTTGATCCCGAATAACCGCATAATCCAACGGCATATTCGGAATAGGAATAATTTGGGAATTGAGGTAACCAATATTTTGAGTTCGTAAAAGCCCGGCGCATTGGATATTATTTTGGTCAGTGGCCTTACCTAAACGTACTTTAAATTGATAAAAGAAAACAGGATGAGCATTGCAATAATCAGTACTGCGCTCTATAACTTTTACCCAAATTCTGTTACCATTTGCGTCTGAAAAATAATAAAAGCAACATTGACCATTTTCAATGGCACCTTCGATCGGATAACCGGTAAGTGGGAGATATAGATTCACATCCAAATCAAGGATGACTTTTGGGAAGGGTAGCATCGAAACATTGGAGCTAACCTCCCATCCGATTCCTTTCATTTCGGACAAGCACATACCTGCAACAGTAATGAGGTGTTCAGCCCCAGCAGTAAGCCCAGAAATTGTCATAGAAGTTGAAAAATTGTTAACTTCGTTTACAAAAACAAAGTTGTTTCCTACTTTCTTAAAAAGCTTTACTTTGTAACCCGCTGCACCATTTATTGCACTCCATGAAATGTCAGCAAAAGTGGTGCTTAATCTAACTGTTTGGAGATTTGCTGGAGCTTCCAAATTACAACTACATGGGGAGAGGCCTCTAAGAGAAGCTGCCTTAACCCAACTTGGTTATAGAGCCCTTACAAGTACCTGTTAATCAGAGACATAGATGCATCGGATTTATTTTTGGGGTAACACATATTTTTTAATAGCAAAAGGCATTTTCTTGTAATTTAGAGCTTCGTAAATTTCGGTGCTGAGCGAATAGTTTATGATGTATGTTTGCATCAAATTTTTTCCTATGCCGTTAAAAAAACAAGAATTCGATGTTCTGAAGCTTCATCAATTTTGCGACAATTCCAGTTGTACGAAGTACGGATTAGTTGGTCA
>JBBQLD010000246.1:0-7216 GCA_038327555.1 Chitinophagales bacterium | reverse complement strand
CTTACAAGACCAGCGCGAGGGTGCTTTCAGCGGCGAACGCCGGATTTTGAACCCCAATGGCTACCAAAATCCCCTTACCCACCAAGTCTCTTTGGGCTATCAGCGTCAATTGGACGACCGCCGTTTGTTCTATGTAGATTTGGTGTATAATAAGTCGAATAACCTGTTCCGTTTGCGCGATTTGAACGCGCCGGCGGCCTACACACCTGACCCAGATAATGTTATTGTCCGCACGGTGGGACAGGCTGATCTGACCCGCCCGATTCCGATTCAAAATGGCGCTGGACTCATTGACGGACAAGTAGTTACGGGCGTTGCACGCAATGTAATGGTGACCGAAAGTGAAGGAGAGGCCGAATACTACAGCGCTTCTTTTAACCTGCAAAAAGACCGTGCTGGCGACAACTATTCGTGGCGTCTGATTTACACCTTGTCGCGTTTGCGTAACAACACGGAAGACATCAACTTCCGGGCACAAAATAGCAACGATTTCACGACAGAATGGGGCCCTGGTATCAACGACCGCACCCACGTAATCAATTCCATTTACCAGTTTTATCCTTGTAAGGGTTTGAGTTTCACCGCAGCAGCCTTGATTCAAAGCGGTCAACCCATCAATCGGATTCCAGATGCCTCGCTGTATGGCACCACGGATTTGAACGGCGACGGACGCTCATTTGGCGATGCGTATGTGGGCAACAGCGACCGCCAACCCGGCGAATCCCGCAACAGCGACCGCCTGCCTTGGAGCAATACCCTGGATTTGGCAGGAGAGTACAAATTTGGCAAAACAGGCTTGATTTTGCGTGCTGATGTGTTCAACGTGTTTAATGCCGTGAACTTGAGTGGATATTCCAATAACGCTACGCAATCGAACCAAATTCAGGTAGGGCCAGCGTCTAATGGTTTATTGGTGCGCAGAAATGCCGCCCCACCGCGCCAGTTCCAGTTCTCTTTGCGCTATGCGTTTTAAGTAAATTGATTCATTTTTCATCCATTTCTCTTACTTGAGAAATGTCCAATTTCCAAGTTTGAGGAATGGATGAAATTTTCCAAAATTGTATACCTGATGCGAATATTCCTATGTATCACCTTTCTAACCTTGTTTTCTTGTCAAAACGACACGTCTAAAAAACCTACTTTTGATGCCTTATCGGCTTCTTGGGAGCAGGTGGAGCAGCAGGCCAAAGGCAGCAGCGTACAGATGATGATGTGGCAAGGCGACCCACTGATCAATGCTTATATGCGGGATTGGGTGGTGCCTGAATTGCGTAAGCGATACGATATTACCCTCAACATCGCCCCGGGGCAAGGCAACGAAATTGTCAAATTACTAATGGGCGAACAAGAAGCCCGAAAAACGAACAGCAGCATTGACATGGGCTGGATCAATGGTGAAACTTTTTTTCAAATTCGACAAATCGGTGCCTTGTACGGGCCTTTTGCCAAGCGACTTCCCAACGCGCAATACATTGATTTTGAGAACCCATTTATAGGCATTGACTTTCAACAGCCTGTGGATGGATTTGAATGTCCCTGGGGCAATGTGCAAATGTGTATGATTTACGACAGCGTACGTACGCCCGCTCCGCCGCGCACGATGGCCGATTTGGAGACGTATGTGCGGGCACATCCGGGTAAATTTACCATTCCCTATGAATTTACGGGCATGACCCTGCTCAAAGCCTGGATGATTGCCTTCGCAGGCGGTAAAGATGCCCTGAATGGCCCTTTTGATGAGGCCAAATACAAGGCGGCTTCTGGTAAATTATTCGCTTATATTAACTCAATTAAGCCGTTTTTTTGGCGAAAAGGCGAAACATTCCCCGAATCGTTGGCAGCCATGCACCAGATGTTTGCCAATGCTGAACTGCATTTTACCATGAGCAACAATGACAATGAGGTGGACAATAAAATTCACCAAAACATCTTTCCAAAAACGGCCAAAGCCTACGTTTTTGAAAGCGGAACCATTCAAAATTCCCACTATTGGGCCATTCCCAAAAACGCGCAAAATCCAGCAGGAGCCATGACGGTCATCAATTTTCTCATCAGTCCGGAAGCGCAAGTAAAAAAACTGAACCCAATAGTTTGGGGCGACGGCACCGTGCTCAATACCCAAAAAGTGCCCGAACCTTGGAAAACAGCCTTAGAGCAAATACCGGAACGAAAAAATGCCCCCCAAAGAAAAGAAATCATCGAATACGCTTTGATGGAGCCAGCGTCTGAATATATGATTCGATTGTTCGCTGATTTTCGTACACAAGTGATTGAACAGTGAAAAAACTAGGCTTTATCTGCTTTTTTGCCTTTGCTGTGCTGCCCTTAGCCAGTGGTTTGGTGTATGCACTGTTGTATTCTTGTGGCTTGGTGGGAGCTTTATCGCAAGGCTGGGATGGGCATGCTTGGAGCCAAACTTTGCAAGATTCGGGTTTTTGGACTTCAATGGGCTTGAGTTTGGGGATAGCTACGGGAGTATTGGTCTTGGCGACGGGTTTGGCGCTTTGGCTGGTCTTTGTGCTGCATACGGAGATGGAAAATCCGCGATTTCGCTTTCTTTTTCATTTTCCCCTGGCCATTCCACCCTTGGTGGCGGCTTTTGTTTCGTTTCAATGGCTGGGTAACTCGGGTATATTGGCGCGTTTAGGGGCAGGTTTGCATGCCAGCGATTCGCCTGAAAACTTCCCGGTACTCATCAACGACTCCTTGTATTTAGGCGTGTCCATCACCTTACTACTGAGCACTTTTCCTTTTTTATTTTTGGTATTGCACAGCCATTTTAAATCGGCTAACTTATTGCAAATAACCGATTTAGCCAGAACTTTGGGTGCCAATACCCGCCAAATCAGGCGCAAAGTACTCGCCCCTATTTTGTTGCAACGAGCCGCCCCTACCCTTGTTTTGTATGGCATTTTTTTGATGGGTGCGTATGAGGTGCCGCTGTTGCTGGGCCGACAAAACCCTGCCATGATTTCGATGTTTATACACCAGAAATTCAATCGTTTCAACCTGGCAGATTTACCCGTCGCTTATGCCGCCACGGTGTTATACGCGTTATTCGTCATGAGCTTGGTCTTTTTATTTTTTAGAAAAAAACACCTTGCGAAAAAACCTCGTAGGTTTTAAAAACCTAGCGTATGTACATATGCGAAAAAACCTCGTAGGTTTTAAAACCAACGAGGTTTAGGGCTCGAAATAAAGGTTTGTTTACTGTTTAGGATGTTTACTTTTGAAACAGCCTCTTGGCGAGGCATATTTTTAACCGTATGAAAGCGCAGTTCCCTGAATTACAGCAATAAAAATGGCAAAAAAAGCACTGGTTTCCGTACTATTTGCCCTGTTTATACTGCCTTTTGGGTATCTATTGTTGCTTTCGTTCGCGGGTACCTGGCGATACCCCACCGTGCTACCCACCGAATGGACCTGGCAGCACTGGACTCAATTAGCCGGCAGTGGAAATTGGGCGAACAGTGCCTTGCTTTCGCTGTTGTTGGCCAGTTTGGTGGCTTTTTTATCCACGGTCACGGGTTTTTTGACCGCAAAAGTCCTTTCAGCGCATTCAAAACGACATTGGTGGACGATTTTGGCGTACCTTCCTTTTGCGTTTTCCCCCGTGATTTATGCGCACTGTTTGAAGTTCTTTTTCCATTATTTTGCTTTGTCGGGCGCGTTTCAAGGCGTTTTGATCGCCCAATTTTTCTTATGTTATCCGTTTGCGTTTTTGTTTTTTATCCACCATTTCGACCCCGCCATGCAGGCCATGGAAGACCTGACTTATACCTTGGGCGGGAAACCGAAAGACGCATTTTGGAAAGTGCTCATCCCAATGTCTAAACTGGCCCTTTTGATCTGTTTTTTTCAAACTTTTCTGATTTCCTGGTTTGAATACGGGTTAAGCTCGGTGATTGGATTGGGGCAAGTGCGCACCCTCACCATCGCGGTGTATCAGTACATTGGCGAGTCCAATCAATTTGTAGCGGCCCTGGCGAGTTGCCTGATTGCCCTACCGCCGCTGCTCTTGCTTTGGTTCAACCAACGTTTTGTTTTTAGACAATCAACTGTATGAGGATGCCCTTTTTGTCTGTAAAAAATATTGAAAAGCACTTTGGACAAACCGCCGTTTTGAATGGGGTGAGTTTTGACATGGAAGCCAAACAAACACTGGCCATTTTAGGTCGTTCGGGCTGTGGCAAAACGACCCTACTCAAGATTATGGCCGGACTCATGGCTGGCGAAGGAGAAATCTCGCTAAACGGCGATAGTATCCATCATTTGCCCCCACAAGCCCGTGGAATCGTGTATTTGTATCAAGAAGCACTGTTATTCCCCCATTTATCCGTCTTTGAAAATGTAGCTTTTGGACTTCGACTCAGAAAAACATCCTCCAGCGAAGTGCAAAACCAAACGGAAAAAATGCTCGTAGATTTGGGCTTGAAAGAACACGGTCGGAAAATGCCCGACGAACTTTCGGGGGGACAAAAACAGCGGGTGGCATTTGGCCGGGCACTGATTATCCAGCCTCGGTTGTTGTTGTTGGATGAGCCATTTGGCGCGCTGGACGTAGAAACCCGCGCTCAAATGCAGTTTTTCTTCCAAAAAGTGAGTCAAGAACAGGGCATTACCTCCGTTTTTGTCACACACGACCTAAAAGAAAGCCTGCTCATCGGCCATCAATGGGGCTACATGGAAAACGGGCATTTGGACATTTTTAACTCGATAAAATCATTCAGCGAAGACCCACGCACGGGCGTACGCACGGAAGTTGATTTTTGGAAAAAACTGTAAACATGAATTTTAACCACTGCGAATCCGTTTACTGGGTCTTTACCCAACTTTGCAACGATAAATGCGACCACTGTTACAATTTAAGTGGCCCACAAGGTGCCCGCATTTCTGAGGAGGAGTGCATGCAAATCATTGATAATCTGCCTAATACTATAGATCGCATCATTTTGAGCGGCGGCGAACCACTTGCGGATAAAAACCTGTTGTACTCCATTTTGGATCGACTGCGCGCGCGCTATGCCGACAAAACGCAGATTATGTTGCAAACCAACGGCGACCTGCTCAACGAAAAAATTCTCGATACTTTGATTGAAAAAGGGGTGAGTCGCTTTGACATTGCCTCCATTGATCGGTATCACAAACATTCGGGTGATCGGCTGATGGTTTTGGCCGATTTGTTTGACTCGCGCGGGGTGAATGGCGACGACCGCGACCCACTGATTGAGAAAGAGACTTATTTGAACAAAAATCCTTTGTCTTGGGGTTACTGGGGTGCCACAGAAGGCATGTGGCTCGGTGGTAACTGGGCACGTGGCCGCGCGGTGGAAAAAGACATTTGGATGCGGGAGCCAAAGCACAATTTCTGTAAAATACTGAGCGGCGGCATTGGTTTTTTAAGCGGCGCGGAAGGCATCCCGCAGGAAATATCTATTCAACTTTGGCGCATAAATCCTTGTTGTCCAGGTACATACAAAGCAATGGGCGATGCGCGGGTAGAAAAAGTATCCGAGGTGTTGGAGCGGGTTGCGCAATCACCAGTCTTTCAAAAAATCAACGAAGGTGATCCCATCGGTATGGGAGAAAGTGTGGGTATTAGCCGGGAATTTGCGGAGGCGCGCAATGCAGAATTACAAAACATTTGTTTGTGGTGCGACGAGTTTTTTAGGGATTATTTTGATGTAAACACCTTGACCTCCAAATTCCAAGATGCCGAAATGGCCGCTGTCCAAAATAGTATGGCCCACTTGGATGATAAGATTGACCATTAATGAACAAGGTATCATTTACCTGTTTCTAACCAGTTAAAAAAGGGGGGCCAATTTGTTTCTAACCGCCAACTGAAACACCATGAATAAATTGATATTTGTCTATAACGCCGACAGTGGATATGTGAACGTGTTAGCCGATATGGCGCATAAAATCTTTTCGCCGGCTACGTACCCATGTAGTTTATGCGATATCACGTACGGAATCTTTAAAATTAGGCCAGAATGGGATGAATTTGTGCAAAATTCGCCTATTCCATTTGAATTTTTGCACAAAGACGAATTTCAATCGGCCTACCCCGCCTGGCGCGAAATAGCCCTGCCCATCATTTTATTCCAAGAAGCCGCGGAGATAAAGCAGTTTATGGTGGCTTCGGAATTAAATGCAGTTGATTCTGTTTCAGCGCTTAAGGAATTGATTGTTCATCGTTTGGGGAAGAACTAGTGTTTTACTCGCCGAGTACCCTGTAAATATATCAAAGGGTCGGGCCGCCTCACCCGTTGGTAAAGCGGCCCGAAGTTTACACACCTAAGATATACTCGTCCTTACGTTTAAATCTTCAAGTTAATATGATCCAGATATGCTTGTTTATCCAGACCCTTATTCTATGTCAAAGGTGGGTACTTAATAGACCTATAAATTTGCATAATTAGGGATTAAATTTGCATAATTCATACCCCGCTAAAATAGGCGCTTTGTTAAAAACCAAGCTATTGTAAGCAGGGACTTCACTTTGCCGAACGCCACAACAAACTCCCATCCCCATAGCTCAAGAACCGGTAATCGTGCTGGAGGGCATAGTCGTAAATATCCTTCCATCGATCCCCCACAAAGGCATGGATCAGCAGCAACAAGGTCGACTGAGGCTGGTGGAAGTTGGTAATAATGGCATCCACCGTTCTTAAGGTATAGCCCGGTGCGATCAGCAGCTGCGTTTTGGTGATGAGCCGCTTTAACTGATGCGCTTCCATAAATTGTTTCAGCGCGAGAAAGGCAGCCGGGGCTGAATATTCCTGCTCCAGCTCGTACGCATCCCATTGCCGGATACTAATTTGTTCCAGGGAAAGTCCGGGCTGTTTAAGCGCCTTCACCCCCATCCAATACAAGCTTTCCAGGGTACGCAGGGAGGTGGTGCCTACAGCGATCACTTTTCTGTCTCCGGCGTTGAGGAGTTTATCCAGGATCTCCATGAACACCTCTATAAACTCCGCGTGCATTTCATGGTCGGCCAAGGTGTCTGATTTGACCGGCATAAAGGTGCCAGCCCCCACATGCAGGGTCAAAAAATCATGTTCGATCTGTTTGACCGCCAATTTGGCGAGTAATTCCTCGGTAAAATGAAGTCCGGCGGTAGGTGCCGCCACCGATCCATCCTGGAGCGCATAGACGGTTTGATAATTTTGTTGGTCAGCGGCTTCGGTTGCGCGTTTCAGGTAAGGCGGCA
>JBBQLD010000245.1:0-7236 GCA_038327555.1 Chitinophagales bacterium | reverse complement strand
ATATTCGCATACCTATTTACTGGTTGATTTTGGTTTGTTTCTTTTTATTTGTTTAGTTTTACTCAAACTCACCGGTTGAATTTGAGTCACCAGTTTTGTTTGAGTCACCCGGTGAGTTTGAGTCACCCGGTGAGTTTGAGTCACCCGGTGAGTTTGAGTTGCAAATTTCTACATGCCGGACATATACTAGCCAGTGAAAATGATTCGGCATCAGGCAGTAGCACAGAAAATCCGCATATGGCAAAACGTAGGTCCGCATCTTTTTTAAGAAAAAAAGGTAGTTATCGTTTCCAAAAAAGATAGGTTCATGGTTATTTCCTTGGTTATAGATGTGATAAATAAATCCTGTTTCAAATTTCATTGGCTTTAATTTGGTTTGTTTACAGCTAATAATGAAGGTTCTGATTCAAAATTAGGCATTCGGATTGAAAAGGCCAAACGATCAGGCAAATTTACCCTCAGAATTTCTATTGGTCAACATTCCCCCCTGCTTTCCAAAACAATTGCGAAATTTGCGCAGCAATAAAAATTATGCGCAGCAATAAAAATTATGAAAGTAAAATTCTGCGGCGCAGCCCGCGAAGTCACAGGCTCCTGCCACCTCCTTACACTCAACAATGGTTTTAAGATCCTCCTCGACTGTGGCCTGTATCAGGGCGGCGACGACGATGGCCGGGCTAGCGATAACAATCCAATCACTGGTTTTAACGAAAAATGGCTTTTTGATCCCAAAGAGATTGATTGTCTGATTCTGAGCCATGCACACATTGACCACACGGGGCGGGTACCCAAACTTGTGGGTGATGGTTTTCGCGGAAAAATATATGCCACAAATGCCACCCGCGACCTCTGCGCCCTCATGCTTTTGGACAGTGCCAAAATCCAGGAAGGGGATGCTGATTACCACAACAGAAAGCACCGAAAGGAGGGCGAATTGGAAAGAAAACCGCTCTATACCGTAGAAGATGTTCAGCAGGTTATGCGGCAGTTTGTGAGTTTCAACTACGAGCAAACCTTCCATATTCATGAAGATGTACGCGTGATTTACCGCGATGCAGGCCATATTCTTGGCAGCGCAAGTGTGACACTCGAAATTGAGGAAGACGGCAAAACCATGCGTTTGGGTTTTACAGGCGACATTGGCCGTCCAAATCGACCCATTCTCGGCGACCCAATGCCGATGCCTGAAGTAGATTATCTGATCTGCGAAAGCACTTATGGCGACCGGGAGCATGAATCTGCCCCTTCCGAGGTGAATCATTTTACGGAAATCATTCGCCACACCTGTGAAGACAAAGGAGGTAAAGTCATCATCCCGGCTTTCTCTGTAGGGCGCACGCAGGAAATCGTATATATGCTCGACAAGCTTCAGCATGCCGGAAAGTTGCCACAAATACCCGTTTATGTAGACAGTCCCCTTTCGGTTAATGCCACAGAGGTTTTTGTCAATCACCCGGAGTGCTTCGATTCTGATCTTCACCGCTACATGACCGAAGATGATAATCCATTCGGCTTCAATGGTTTGATTTATATACGCGACACCGAAGCCTCCAAACAGCTCAATGATTCGCCTGAGCCCTGCATCATCATTTCTGCCTCTGGCATGATGAATGCTGGACGCATTCGCCACCACGTTGCAAACAACATCGAACACGAGCGAAACACCATTCTAATTGTAGGTTACTGCGCGCCCAATACGCTTGGCGGCGCGCTCCGCTCGGGTGCGAGAAACATTTCCCTTTTTGGCAAAAACCTTGACGTAAAAGCCGACATAGAAACCATGGATTCCTTCTCCGCCCATGGCGACCGGGTGGAAATGCTTGCCATGATTGCCAATCAAAAACAATCGGTGAAAAAGCTATGGCTGGTACACGGCACGCTCGACCGACAGGAGAAATGGCGAGAATATTTGATGGAAAACGGGTTTAAGGATGTAGGAATACCGAGCTTGGGGGAGGAGGAGCAAGTATAAAACAAGTCAAAACGAGCTAAAAAATGACTCCCCGCAAAAAAATCTTCAACGACCCGGTCTACGGCTTTGTATCCGTGCCACACGGCATTTTGCTGGAGCTAATTGACCATCCTTATTTCCAGCGATTGCGGCGTATTCGGCAACTCGGCCTCACCTCCTACGTCTATCCGGGAGCCTTACATACTCGTTTTCACCATGCCATTGGCGCTTTGCACTTGATGCAACAAGCCATTGAAACGCTTCGTCAAAAAGGCGCAAACATCACCGCTGAAGAAGCTGAGGGTGCTTATATCGCCATTCTTTTGCACGATATTGGCCATGGTCCATTCTCGCATGCTTTGGAGCATACTTTGGCTGATATGCACCATGAGGAGCTTTCTTCCCTTTTTATGGAAGACCTCAACCGTCAGTTTGAGGGTCGTTTGGCACTGGCAATCAAGATCTTTCGAGACGCTTATCCCAAGAAATTCCTCCATCAGCTCGTGTCAGGCCAACTGGATATGGATCGCATGGACTACCTCAGCCGAGACAGTTTTTTTACAGGGGTTAGCGAGGGGGTAATCAGTTATGATCGCATTATTACGATGCTGGATATTCATGACGGTGAGTTGGTGGTGGAAGAAAAGGGGATTTACAGCATTGAGAAGTTCCTCATCGCTCGACGCTTAATGTATTGGCAGGTCTATTTGCACAAAACTGGCGTATCTGCTGAAAAAATGCTCATCCATACTTTGCGTCGTGCCCGCGAACTCAGCCTTGCCGGGCAAGAACTCGAAATGCCGCGTCATTTGGGCTGGTTTCTGAATTGGAAGCCCAGCGAAGCATCCGAGCCTACCGAACTGTTATCACATTTTGCCCGTCTGGATGACCATGATGTAACCGTGGCCATTAAATATTGGTCAGAAGCAAGTGACTTTACGCTTTCCTTTCTGTCCAATGGCTTGCTAGACCGGCAGTTGTTCAGATTAGAGTGGCACAACGAGCCCATCGAAGCCGCATACGCTCAATCCATACGGCAAAAAGTTGCGATCAATATGAGACCGGATGCCATTATTGAACATCTTGTTTACACGGGTTCTGAAAGCAACCGCGCTTACGACGATTCTAAAGAGCAGATCAAAATTCTTTTTAAAAATGGATCAGTATTGCCGATCGATCAATGTTCCGATGTACCCCTTTACACTCAATTGGTTACAAAACATTTTATCTGTTATCCCAAGAAAATTGGGTGATTCTCAATAAAATTGATTAAAATTTCACAGTAAAACGTCAAAATTTAAGGTTTATACTTTTACTTTTGCCCAAAATTTTCCAGCCGTATACTTCTTTTTTGCGGCTTGTCATTCTGAACGTAGTGAAGAATCTGAGGCCGAAGTCCTAAAATTTAGAAGAAAAAGCTTCGGCCTTCGGCCTCAGATTCTTCACTACGTTCAGAATGACAAACAATTTGAACGCGCAAATTTTCAAAATAAAAAAGTGTACGGCTGAAAGGCCCAAAATCAGACAAAACGAACAAAACGAACAATTTAAATAGTTAACTAACTCATTCTCATCATGGGAAAAATTCATTTCCTCCTTTCTTTTCTTTTTCTCGGTTTTGCCATGGCAGTTTCTGCTCAAGATGCACCTCCGAATGCTCAACCCGGTAAGTGCTATGCAAAATGCCTTATCGCAGATCAATACGAAACAGTCACCGAACAAGTGACCATCAAGCCTGCAGGCAAACGCACGATCGCGGTTCCAGCGGTGTACGAAAACAAATCAGAAACCATCACAGTAAAAGCTGGCAGCAAGCGTATTATTGCTATGCCTGCTGTTTATGCTACTGAAACGGAGCAAGTGTTGGTCAAAGCAGCCAGCAAACGCATTGTGACCATTCCTGCGGTATACGAAACCATCGAAGAGCGGGTGCAAATCAAAACCGAAGCGAAGCGCCTCACGGCAGTACCTGCCGAGTACGAAAACGCAACGGAGCGCGTACAAATCAAGGCAGAAAGCAAACGCCTTATTGAAGTGCCTGCAGTGTACCAAACAGTTTCTGAATCGTATGTACTGGAGCCTGCTTACACTAAAATCGATGTGCTTCAGCCGCGTTACGAGACGGTTACTGAGCGCATTGAAACCAAGCCTGCTGCTACCAAATGGGTAAAAAAACGCGCGGATGCCAACTGCCTGAGTGCTAACCCGGATGATTGCCTCGTGTGGTGTTTGGTTGAAACTCCGGCAGAATACCAAACCATCACCAAGCGTGTCAACAAAGGTTGTGATGCTTCTGGTGTTTCTGATGCAGGTTGCACCAAAACCACAGAAGTGGCTGCAAAAATGGGTACGCGTAGCATTCGCAACGTATCAACCCCTGCTACCACACGGGAAGAAATTATCCCGGCTGAATTCAAAACCATGACGGTACGCAAAGTGAAAACTGCTGCCTCCACTCGTGAAGAAACCATACCGGCTGAATACGCAACCGTGAAAAAGCAGGTGATCAAAACGCCTGCTTCTTCGCGCGAAGAGGCGATTCCTGCTGAATACGCTGCACTCACCAAGCAAGTGGTGAAATCACCTGCGACTTCCCGCGAAGAGGACGTGCCAGCTTTAACACAACTAGTCACCAATCGTGTAGTTAAAACTGCAGCTACTACCCGCACAGAAGACATTCCTGCTGAAACGGCTACAGTTACCAAGCGTAAATTGGTAAAAGCAGGCGGCTTCACGGAGTGGCGCGAAGTGCTCTGCGGAGAAAAAGTAACGGGCTACACCATCCGCCAAATTCAGTCTGCCTTGACTAAAGCTGGCTATGAACCAGGCCCATCCGACAATATCATGGGTGCTCGCACAAAAGCGGCCCTCACGAAGTTCCAAAAGGACAAGAACCTTCCAGTAGGTAATCTTGACTTGGAGACTTTGAAGGCGCTTGGTGTGAATTACTAATTCATTTCCAGAGCACCATACTTTAAAAAGCCCTGTGTCGCGAGTCGGCACAGGGCTTTTTTTTTCAAAAATATGGGGCTACTGTTCGCGGACTTCGCAGTCGAAAACACCATTCCCGCCGTGCTTGGGGTTTTCACCAAAGTCGTCAGGCAATCTGGAAATGTACCCCGGAACTCCGTTCCGGGGGGATTAATGGGGAAATAATGTCATTTCATTACCTAAAAAATCCTCGGAACAGAGTTCCGAGGTACTTAGCCCGCCGTGCCTGGTGTTTTCACCAAGCACACAAACGTGTGAGTACCCAAGCCTGAAATCTCCTTCAAAGTTGCACTTGGTGAAAACACCAAGCGTGGCAGAAATGTACCCCGGAACTCCGTTCCGGGGGGATTAATGGGGAGATAAGGTTATACCGATATTTTGCCCTTACCACCCCACCAAAATCTTCCCGCCACCTGCTTTCCCGTTGTCCATCAACACTTGATAAGTGTATAACCCCAGCGGAAGGCCCATCAAGTCCACCCGCACAGGCTGCTTAAGCTGAATGGTAAACGTAGCCTCGCGGACAAAGCTTCCTCGCTGATCAAAAAGCTCGATTTTTCCCGACTTACCTTGCAATTCCTTGTCCGGCACAAGAAACGTATAATCCTTGGCGGGATTAGGGAACACCGCCCAGTTGAGGAAAGAAGGCCCATGCCCAGTACCTGGATCATGGGTGGATACCGTGGCGCAGTCGCCTGGCTCAATACAGCCCTCTGACGAGAGCTTGAGCAGCCAAGCTTCTTGGTGCAGATCGCCGCCCTCTGTAGAAAGCACCCAACCCCCGGCTATGATACTGCCGGATGACAGGTGGCCGATGCCGCTCAAACGGTTTTCGTTTATATTGATTACTGGGGATATATAGGCCGTATCTTTCCTGAGCCAGATGGTGCTGCCATTGTCGGGATTTATGTGGGCAGTGATGCCACTCATTACAAATCCAGTTAAATAATTTTGATAGGTACCTACCACATCCCAAGCACCATCCACAGGGTTTTGCTCCAAATTCTGCCAGCTTCCGAAATAGGATGATTCTGGCCCAATTTGGGAGCTTTGCCATACTGTATGCCAGTCATTAATGTCCAGTTTTCGCGTGACAAATTCAAGCGAGGTACCGATGCCAGGAGGGTTGAATTGAAGTTTCACACTAATGAGAACCAATTCGTCTTCATCTGACAACTTGATCAAGCAGCTACTGAGTTTTTCTGCCTTTTCTGAGCGCCATTCTGACATAACCGTTCCTGTGGAATCTATTTCAAATACCCAACTCCGTACCCATAGGTTTGGGTCACTAACATCTAAATTATTATTTTGCCCACCCGACACAAAAAAGGTGTTGTCATCTTTTTTGACAATATTGCCAGCCAGATCGGTTGGGCCTAACGCTCCGTAATCCTTCCTCCAAACCAAATTTCCAGCATAATTCAGCTTGAATATTGCGCCATTTATATCGTAATTAGCATATTGTACCAAACCAGGTATAAAATACCCTTCATCGCATTCCACTGGAATAAAACCATAGAGTACGCGCAGGTTGCTGTCGGCTATTTCCTTGACCCATTCTAAATCGCCGTTGTGGGAAAACTTGAAAACGACAATAGCATCTCCGAGATTGATGTCCCCAACACCAAGATAGCCTCCGTCAGAGGTTTTGATAAAGCCCGCTGCTGAACCTAGATAATAGGGTTTCCCAAGTGGGTGGTAGTAGGTTTTATAATCCAGAAGGTTGCCCAGTGTATCATATTTAGAAATGTGCAAGCCAAAGTGTCCTGGCACATCTATGACATCTCCAAAGGCAACGATGGTGTCTTGGTCAATGAGCAGGGTATTAATAAGGGTGGTTACCGAATTGGGGAGCAGGAAAATCTTGTTAAGATTTTGCCCGCTCATCGCTAAGGGTAATAATAATATGAGTAGGATTGTACGCATGATATGCATAAAAAGGCCTTGGCAGCCAAAATGATTGGCTGCCAAGGCATGGGTGAAGTTGCTTCTTATATTTTTCATTGCTTGATTATTTTTTTTACCACCCAGCCCTCGCTAGTCCGCACCTGCACCACATACACCCCCGAAGGCTCCGCCGACAAATCCAAAACACACGCTCGCCAGCCTGCGCTACGCAGATACTGAATATCCGACACCACTCGCCCCTGCAAGTCTAGCACCCGCACACCCAGTAGCACCACGCCCTCCTGTTTAAGCGCGAGGGTTACTGCCCCGCTGGTAGGGTTGGGCGATAAGGTGATGCCTATGTCTGGCTCCGGCGGGAGTGGGTCTTCCACCGCACTAATGAGCTG
>JBBQLD010000244.1:0-7241 GCA_038327555.1 Chitinophagales bacterium | reverse complement strand
CGTGACCTTCAATAACAATGTCGGTTCCACCAAGTCTTATGACTACACCAGAGAACACATTGAAGCCACCGCGGCCGTTGATTTTGTCCCATTTATGGAAGAGATAACCACGGAATACAAGGAAGGAGATTCTGTGGCGGTTCAATTGCATGATGGGTCTACCATTTACCTGAATAAGCTTTCCAAGGACTTCAATCCGCTCAACCGGCATTCTGCCGTCAATAAATTGTACGAGTCCAAGGCCAGCGGAGAGATTCTTACGGGTTTAATCTTTCTGGATCCTGAAAGCCGTGATTTGCACAACCTTTTGAACTCTACCGACCTGCCACTCAACACCTTGGGGAAAGCGGTGTTATGCCCAGGTTCAAAAGTATTGGAGGGTATTAATGCTGGATTACGTTGATATGGGTGTTTTTTTGGGGACAGGATTAACAGCGTTTATTCGGACAGGTGGTTGTGTCAAAAGGTTGTCGATACGGAATGTATATCCAAACCTTTAACGCGGAGGCCCTCATTTTGAAATCATGAAACACGACTACAGTCCCATTGACCCCAATGCAGTGGAAGAGGTTTGGGTGCCGATCAAATAAAAGTGAAAGTGTTAAGTGGTCGCATCCCCCCAGTCATTTAACAATAAACACTTAACACTAAACACTTAACACGCACAATGAAAATCGCTCTCCTTGGTGCTGACCATCTCGGCAAAATCCACCTCAAATGTATCCTCGCCACGGAGTGCTGGGAGTTGGCAGGTTTTTACGACCTCGACGATAAAAACGCTGAATCTGCCATTGCACAATATGGTGCAAAGCGCTACAAGTCGCTTTCCATGCTGCTTGCCGATTGTGATGCAGTAGATATCGTAACCCCCACTCCAACGCATTATGAATTGGCGGCCAAAGCCATCCGGGCAGGCAAGCATACTTTTATTGAAAAACCCGTCACCCAGACCATTCCAGAAGGAAAAAAACTCTTACAACTTGCTGAAAAACATGGCGTTAAAGTCCAAGTTGGTCATGTAGAGCGTTTCAATCCAGCCTTTACCGCATTGGGCGGAATGGAGTTGAATCCCATGTTTATTGAAGGCCACCGCTTGGCTGCATTTCAACCCAGAGGCACCGAAGTTTCGGTGATTTTGGATTTAATGATCCATGATCTTGATTTGATCTTGCACTTAGTCAAATCGCCGGTTTCAAAAGTCAGCGCGAGTGGTGTGGCGGTATTGAGCAATACTCCCGACATTGCAAATGCGCGGATCGAATTTGCCAACGGTTGCGTTGCAAACCTTACGGCCAGTAGAATTTCTATGAAACAGATGCGGAAAATGCGGCTTTTTCAACCTGATCATTACTTAAGCCTCGACTTTTTGGAGAAAAACGCTCAAATCGTGCGGCTTTACGCGCAAGATGCAAGCAACCTCCCGCCCACAGACCAACTCATGGAATTTGATACCCCCGCAGGAAAAAAATGGCTGCAACTTTCCATGCCCGATGCAGTACCTGGGAATTCCATTCAGCGTGAATTGGAGACGTTCCACGAGGCTATTGCCTTAGATATAGACCCAATAGTTACCCTCCGAGATGGATTTGAAGCCTTGAAATTGGCCCATCGGATTTTGAAGGAAATAGAAGTTCGAAAGGGGGCTATAGCACCGCTGTAGTGGCCAAAAACGCTATTATAGTGTGCCTGAAAAATGCTCACCAGGCTCAATCCCGAATAAATTCTAACTCCTGATAACGATCTAGAAATGCGATAGAAGAAGGCTCAGCGGGTTCCCGATCATCTTGGCGGTATTTCACCACATAGTCGACACCTGCGAGTATTTCGCTACTGATACCACCAAAAGTAGGCGGAAACGGCTCGCCGCTTTTATTCGCTGAGGTACTAATGATTGGGCCTCCGAAAGCTTCAATAAGCTCGCGACAAAACTCATCGGTAGCCACTCGAATAGCTGCCGAACCATCTGGTGCCTTGATCCAATCAGGCAACCCTTGAGTATCGGAATAGATCATCGTTAAAGGCCGTTGGTGATGCGCCAGCAGCGTTTCCAGTCGGGGAGGCATCTTGGGCACAAAGCGCTTGAGCATTTCAATACTAGAGACCAGTATCACGTATCCCTTTTCAGGCACATGACCCTTGAGGTTGCTGATACGTTCTACAGAAGATTCGTGTAAGGCGTCACAACCGATTCCCCAGACGGTATCTGTAGGGTAACAGAGGATACTTCCTTTTTGAAGCAGTGAAGCAATTTCAGAAATGTCGTCGCGTAGCAGGAACATAGAATACAAAATGATTTTGAAATGAGTGGAGGCTGTACTTTTGGCGGCGGCAAAGGTAGTGGCCTGTTTAACGCAACTAACTTTAGAACCCATCTTTTTATAAAAGCGTCTTCATTATTTCACCTCAACCTGAACACAAAACATGAAACGAAAAGGTACTACAGTATTCATTGCGTTTTTAGCAGTGCTTTTTTTCACAACCCTGGCAGAAGCCAAGCACATCATTGGGGGAGACATTACTTACGTTTGCCTGGGTGAAACCAGTCCAGGGGTGAAAAGGTGGCGTTTTACCATGCATATTTTTCGAGATTGCCTGGGTGGCGGTGCTGGTTTTGACCAACCTGCACCGATTGGCATTTACCAGGGAACTGAAACGAACAACTTCCTTTATAGTTCTTTTTCTGCATTTTTTGATTTATATACCCCATTAGAACCTGATACACCTCAATGTGTGACTAAAATCCCATACGTTTGTGTAGAAGAGGCTACTTATGTATTTGAAGAAGATTTGCCCGTGCTAACAGACGAAAGCTACTTCATAGTTTATCAACGCTGTTGCCGAAACGAATCAATCACCAATATTATTAGCCCGGGCGACGTGGGTGCAACCTATGCCATAGAACTTACCCCTGCTGCTATGGCCGCGAGTAACAATAGCCCAGTATACGACAATTTCCCCCCAATAATTATCTGCAACAATTTGCCCTTGGTATTCGACCATGCAGCGACGGATGTTGAAGGCGATATTCTGATATATACTTTTTGCGATGCCTTGTTAGGCGGCGGCGGCATTAATAATCCGAACCCTGGCCCTTGCGATCAGGTTGCACCAAATCCACCCTGTGGCCCGCCTTTTTCACCCGTTCCGTATACCGTTCCAACTTATACTGCAACGAATCCGATGGGCGGAAATCCACAAGTGAACATCAATCCTGTCACCGGAGAAATTACAGGAACACCAACCTTGATCGGACAATTTGTGGTAGCCGTTTGTGTACAGGAATACCGCAATGGACAGTTGCTTTCTACGGTCAAAAGGGAGTTTCAATTTAATGTAACAGATTGTACGCCAGATATTGACGCTAAACTGAGCGCCGACTCGCTAACCATTTTAATGGAAGATTACACCATTAAATCTTGCGGCGATAAGACTATATTTTTTCAAAATAAGACCACAGAAGCCTCCAATGTAAAGGAAGTGGAATGGCGTTTTGACATCAATGGGACTACCGTTAGCGATAATGTGAACAAGTGGTTTACGGCTTTTACCTTCCCGGACACCGGCACTTATCACGGCATGCTTTTGATCAACCAAAGCAGCGGTGCTTGCAGCGATACCGCTTTTATTCACGTTGAAATCTTTCCAGAAGTTCATGCAAATTTCGCCTATGATTATGATACCTGTGTAGCTGGGCCGGTCGTTTTTACAGACAAATCAAGAGGCGACGGAGGCATTAATCAATGGAACTGGAATTTTGGAATACCAGGCGCTTCTGGCTCAAGCAAAATCAATCCAACGTATCAATACCCAGAACCTGGCAACCACCCGGTCAATTTAAAGGTCGTGGATAAGAATCAGTGTACCGACGATACTACCGCCATAATTCAGTGGTTCCCGGTTCCCCCTGTGATAATTATACAACCAAACACTTATTTCGGATGCGCACCCTCTACCATTTACTTCAATAATCTTTCGGCACTTATTGACGAAAACTACCATATCGTATGGTACTTTGGTGATGGAGACTCCTCTGTGAATATTATCAGTCCCAGTCACCTATATAAAGAGGCGGGCGTTTACGATGTACGCGTTGAAATCACTTCACCCATTGGCTGTTTTGTTTATGCTGATTTTATAAATCTGATTACCGTGGAAGAGCCTCCAGTGGCTAATTTTTCCTGTGACCCAGATTCGGCGCTGACAAACTTCAACAACATGGTTCATTTTACGGATCAATCTGTAGGAGCAGCGCATTGGAATTGGCAAATTGGATCTGGGTTTACAACTCTTGAGCAAAATCCTGCGTTTACCTTTCTGGACACTGGTCGTGTGAAGGTTCGGCTTATTGTGACACATCCAGCGGGCTGTAAAGACTCCATTTCAAAAGAATTGGACATTCGCCCTATAATAACCTGGTACATGCCCAATGCATTCACACCCAATGGTGACGGCACAAATGACGACTTCTTTGGCAAAGGTTTTTTATACGGGGCCACAAACTTCAAAATGAGCATCTGGAATCGATGGGGAGAAGTGGTGTACGAGACCAGTAACCCTAATGACAAATGGAATGGTGAAAAACGGAACTCGGGAGGCATGTCGCCTGAAGGTGTGTACATTTATACCGTGACATTTTCCGGGCCGAGGGGAGAGAGGAGTGAATATAAAGGTTTTGCTACTTTGGTGCGTTGAGGAACGTTATTTAAACCGCTCCAAACCCAATAAACAAACAATTCTAAAACCGTAAAATTAAATATGATCCATAACAGTATCTTCTATATCTGCGTAATTTTCGCGCTTTCACTCTTGCCCTCGCTGGTCGAAGCGCGCCACATTATTGGCGGCGACATCACCTATGAATGCTTGGGCGAAACCAGCCCGGGGATGAAGCGCTGGAGGTTTACGATGCACATTTACCGTGACTGCTTTGGAAATGGAGCCAATTTTGATGTGCCCGCGGAGTTTGCCATTTATAAAGGAACCGAGACTAACAACTCACTTTACTCCACGTTTAGCCTTAACACTTATGACTATACTAAATTGATTCCTGACACGCCACAATGCGTAACAAAAATTCCGCAGGTCTGTGTAGAACAAGCGTCGTATTCTTTTGAAACGATCCTCCCAGTGCTTACCAATGAGAGTTATTTTGTAGTTCATCAACGTTGTTGCAGAAACAATACCATTACCAATATTGTAAATCCTGGTGATGTTGGCGCAACCTATACCATAGAGTTGAACCCGGCAGCAATGGCTGTTTGCAACAATAGTCCCAGTTTTACCAACTTCCCGCCTATAATTATCTGCAACAACTTACCGCTTATTTTCAATCACTCGGCAATAGATGCAGATGGAGATTTATTGGTCTATAGTTTTTGTGACGCGCTGGCCGGTGGAGGTAATATCACTTTCACACCCGATTTGTTCAGTTGTATCGGAGCCAAGCCTACCCCACCCTGTCCGCCTCCCTTTGATATCGTGCCCTATGCGGTACCTAACTATACCGCACTTAGCCCTGTTGGCGGAGACCCTAAAATTACAATTAACCAAGTTTCGGGTATAATTACTGGAACGCCACAAATCATAGGGCAATTTATAGTAGCCGTTTGTGTTCAAGAATTCCGAAACGGCCAACTGCTTTCTACGGTGCAGCGCGAATTTCAGTTCAACGTAGCGGATTGCACCCCGGATATTGATGCCAAGTTAAGCGCAGATTCCCTGACTGTCAATGTAGAGGACTATATCATCAAATCTTGTGGCGATAAGACGATTTTCTTTGAAAATAGAACCACCGAAGCAAGTAATGTTCAGGATGTTGAGTGGCGCTTTGACATCAATGGAACAACCGTGAGCGATAATGTGAACAAGTGGTTCACCGCCTTTACATTTCCAGATACTGGCTTGTATCAAGGAATGCTTTTGATCAACCAAAGTAGCGGCCAATGTAGCGATACGGCTTTCATCTATGTGCGCATTTTCCCGGAAGTGCATGCCAGTTTTGCATACGACTATGATACTTGCGTAGCTGGGCCGGTCATTTTTACAGACCAATCTACTGGAGAAGGCATTATTACCCATTGGAAATGGAAATTTGGGGAACCTGGAGCGACTTCCAGTCAACCAAACCCCTCCTATCAATATACTTCCCCTGGAAACCAGGCCGTAAACCTCAAAGTGGTGGATATGAATACCTGCTCAGATGATACTACGGTGGTGATCCAATGGTTTCCGGTACCGCCGGTTATTATTATTCAACCCAGTAGTTATCTTGGTTGCGTTCCGGCAGATATCTTCTTCGATAATCTTTCTACGCCGATTGACGATAGTTACAACATCGTCTGGTTTTTTGGAGATGGCGATACGACACATAATGTGATCAGTCCGAACCATTTGTACAACGTAGAGGGGGTTTATGATGTGCGCGTTGAAATCACCTCGCCTATTGGATGCTACATTGATGCGGACTTCCCGAATCTAATCCGGGTAGAGCCGAGACCAACCGCCGCCTTTACCTGTGATCCAGATTCTGCCTTGTCAAATTTTAACAATACGGTTCGTTTCATTGATCAATCCATTGGTGCAGCATATTGGAACTGGCAACTCGGGCCAAATTTCACCACCTTGGAACAAAGTCCAACCTACACCTTCCTCGATACTGGACGGGTAAAAGTTCGGCTTATTGTAACACACCCTGCTGGTTGTAAAGATTCCATTACCAAAGAATTGGATATTCGGCCTGAAATCACTTGGTACATGCCAAATGCCTTCACCCCTAATGGCGATGGTACCAATGACGATTTTTTTGGCAAAGGTTTCCTCGATGGGGCAACTAACTTCAAAATGACAATTTGGAACCGCTGGGGAGAACTGGTATTTGAAACGAGTAATCCAAACGACAAATGGAATGGCGAAAAGCGAAATTCCCACGGAATGTCGCCCGAAGGCGTATATGTTTACGTAGTTATCTTTACCGGGCCTCGAGGCGAAACCAACGAATTTAAAGGCTACGCGACTTTGGTACGATGAAGCAACTTGAGTAAATAAAAAACAGACGATGCAGAAAACAACCCTAGCCATGCTTTTTGGGCTGGCCATTTTATCCCTATTTTCTTGTGTAAAACCCCGAATCTATCGAGCAGAACTGGCGGCCAGGGCAGCAGCAGAGGGCCGTGAAAAAATTTTGGTGCAAGAACTTTTAGAACGAAGGAAAGAAACGGCTCAACTCACTAAAAACACTGAGA
>JBBQLD010000243.1:0-7268 GCA_038327555.1 Chitinophagales bacterium | reverse complement strand
TCCGGGGATGTTGCTGTTCGCTTGCTCAATAGGAAAGGTGATAAGCCGCTCCACATCCGGCGCACCCAGCGAGGGGGCCGTTGTGATGACCTGCACCTGATTGTTGGTGATGTCCGGCACGGCATCTATGGGCAACCTCGAGGTTTCATAGGCACCATAACCTATCAAAGCCAAGGTAAATAACCCGATAATGAGTTTGTTTTTTATGGAAAACTGAATGATCTGATCCAGCATGTTGTATTATGATTTTGCTCCGCCAGCGGTCTTTATTCAGACCGGGCAAATTGCTTGCAGAAAAATAGTGGGAACCTGTTTTGAATTCTCGGCGCTGCGAATAGGGCATGAGATGGACATCTCGTACGAGTTTTTTTTGACTGGATGAACAGGATGAACAGGATGTGTGACTCCGAATTATCGGCGAAGCCGACTGCATCCTGTTCATCCTGTAAATCCTGTCAAAAAACCTATAATATCCGCTCAGAAATTATCAATACAGGAAAAGGAGAAAATCAGCAAGCCTTTGGTGGTTGCCAGATGTCGGCCGAGTGCGAAGTGGGCAGCACGGATTGATCGTAAGCGGGAAGTCCAGCAGATTCGAGGAAAATCGCTGGTTGCGAGACAAAAATATCTGGCAATGAAATCGTAATCGTAGGACTGGAATTGTTGCAATCGGCGGTTTTAAAGGGCAATTGCATGTCTTCAGCGTAGTCATCGTCTACAACATTGCCACTGAAGTAGTGGAGGACGATAAAATCAAGCAAGTTCAAATCCTTGTCTTCTTTCTGGTGCTGCGCGTAATGTTCCATAAACGCACCAATCTTTGCCAACTCGTGTAATTCCGTGTTGGCAAAGAGGTACGCAAAAAGTAAAAGAGACGCGGCTAACCTACGCATGGCGCAAAGGTAGAAAAATAGACTTGTTTCGGTGGATTTAATCGTCGTCGTCGGCTGCTTTACCGCCGCCATTTGAGGTGTTTTCAGCCCCCGTTGCTGCTGCGGTTACGCCGCTTCTAATTTCGGTATGGCGAATTTCCCCACCTGAAGCCCCTACTTGTTGGGCGAAAACCATCGTTCCAATGGCCGCGACAAAGGTTAGGACGAATAAGGTTGGAGCAATCCTTTTTGATTTGAAATCGGCATAAAATGTAGCAAGAGAAAACAAACCCAGTGCGCCTACCATCCAAAGGAAAATGTTGGCCAAGTCTTCGTGGGATTCAATCAGGCTTTCAGTAACCCCAGGCAGACCTTCCACCATCTCTTCTGCGGGTTCGCCGGTCAGATAAGCCGGGATCGCAAGAATAGCCGAAAGTACGAACAACCCGAGCGCCGTTTGTTTGACAGCCTTGTTTTTCAGGAAAAAGCCGCTCGTCAGGATAAGCAACCCGAAGAGTACGCCTAAAATAGGCAAATGGTTGAGCAAGAGGTGCAAATGTGCGTCGTTCATGGCAATTAAATTGTTAAATGAAGAGAAGCATGCGCATGCGCGGGATTTGGATTTCAGCCATTACGCTGCTCCAATTCCAAACCCCGCAGAAAAGCTACACGGCATTGATTTTGACAAACCGCTCGCTATCCGTCATTGAAATCCGACAACGTTTGGGCGGAGCTGCATCATAGGTATTCCCGCAAGTCGGGCACACAAAGTATTGTGCAGCGAGGGTTCCCAATTGGTTGGCTTTCAAAGCTGCCAGGGCTTTTTCATACATGGGTTTGTGCCGCTGCTCGGTGCGAAAAGCATAGTTGAACGTTGTCAATGCAAGCTGATTGTCGGCGGCATTTGCTGTGCTCAAGAACTCCGGGTACATCGTTGCTATCTCATAGGATTCTCCCGCGATAGCATCAGCAAGATTTTCCCGGGTGGTTTTGACCGTAAAAGCCGGCTTGATTGCCGAAACTTTGCCGCCCATCTCCTCGATGACCGAGCGGTGGTTGTTGGCATGAATCTGTTCCGATGCTGACGTGGCTTTGAAAAGCAACGCGATTTGAGTCAACCCTTCTTCTTGCGCCTTTTTGGAATACGCTGCGTATTTGGCGCTGGCGGTGGTTTCTCCGGCATAAGCCGCCTGCAAATTACTCAGAGTAGCGTCACGGACATTCGGAGCGCCATTTTGATTGCCCGAAGCATTGTTTGCCTGAGCATCGTCGTCATCTTCCGCTTCTTTTTCCGTTTTGGTGGCTACCGTAGTTGTGTCCGCCGGGGCCACGCCTGGGGCTTGAAGTGCTTGATTTTGACCTGTGTTAGAGCCGCAGGCAGAAAGAAACATCCAGGTACTTGCGACCAATATGGTCATTGATAAAAGGTTCTTTTTCATTGTCTTTACTTTTTTAAGTGTGTACTTAATTTTGATAAGACAAAGGTGGCAGTGCCCGGCTTTAAAGAACCTTGGGCAAATCTAAAAATTGGCTTAAGGAACGGGTAAATTGGGGAATTGCAGTACAAAATCGGCCCCAAGGCCTTCTTCACTGTGTACTGAAAGGTGGATGCCCAACAAATCGGCGATTTTTATGGCAATGGACAAGCCCAATCCCGCCCCCGGCACTTTTGTGCTCCGCGAATCGTCGACGCGGTAAAAACGATCAAAAAGGTGCATTAAATGCTCAGCAGAAATGCCCGGACCATCGTCGCGGATATGCAATGTTTTTGTTTCAGGCCGCCAGGTGCAATAAATCTGCCCGGCAGCATGGCCATATTTGATGGCGTTGCCCAGCAGATTGTCGAGCACGATGCCCAACAGTTTGCTATCGGTCGTTACCGTCAAACCACTTGGAATTTGCCAATGTGCCTGCATATTTTTCTTCTCCAAACCCGATTGCCAGCGCTCGGCAAGTGTCTTGCAAAACGAGGCTAAGTGCACTGTTTGGGATTGAAGGGGCACCTGCTCGCTTTCCAGTCGTGCCAACTGTAGCAACTGGTCGAGCATACCGTTCAAACGGTCTACTTCTGCGATGACGCGGGTTATTTTTTCTTCATACTGAGCCGGTTCACGTTGTTTGCGTAGCAGCACCTCGAGGGTGCCTCGTATGGCAGTTAATGGCGTGTGGATTTCGTGGGAAGCATCTGCGGTGAACTGTTTTTCGCGCAGCATCCCGTTCTCTATCCGTTGTAAAAGTTCGTTGATGGTATTGGCCAGTTGATAAATCTCATCTTCATTTTCAGGCAATGGCAGACGTTCTTGCATATTTTTTCCACCAATGCCGGAAGTGGCTTTGATGAGTGCTTGCACCGGCGCGATTCCTTTGGAAGCAGCCAATGACGTGGACAGAAATAATACGAGCAACAGCAAAGGGTAGGCAATCAAAAGGGTCGTGCGCAGATTTTGCAGCACTAAGGCCGACTCCTCCTGTGAAATACCGACGGTTAAATGCCCGATGACCGTGCCTTGATCGTTTTGGATGGGAAACTGCCCTTGTCGGATCCGCTGGCCGCTGATTTGGCTGTTGAAAAATGCATATTGGGTCAGCTTAGGGTCGAAGAGCAAAATGTCGTTTTGCAAGTTGGAAGAGCGAAAAAGGACCATGCCGCTCTCATCCAATATTTGCAAGAACGTTGGGTTTACCTCAATTTGTTGATGTTCTTTATCCTCCCATTCAGGCATGGAATAAATAAAAATGGAGTCCTTCGTCTGCAGAAGATTGCTCAAAATCTCGTCTTTTTCCACCTGTATATCCTCGTCCAAATGCTTGTAAGCCGTGCGATAAACTACGCCGTATACGAGCAAAAACACCATCCCGATGATGGTTCCAGTTGCTGCAGCGGTGAATAAGGCAATTCTGTTTCTGAAGCTGAGTTTCATGCGTCGTCGTTGACGCGATAGCCGATACCGCGAAGGGTTTGGATAAAAGAGGGCTGGCCAGGTGTGTCCAGCTTTTTACGCAAGAAGTTGATATATACGTCAATGACCGCCGTGTCATGGTCAAAATGAATGTCCCAAACCTTTTCAATAATCCGGGTGCGCCGACAGGCTTTGCCCTTATTACGAAGCAGCAATTCAAGCAAAGCGAATTCTTTTTGGGTCAAGTCAAGCGGGGCACCTGCCTTGAACACCTGGTGCTTGACCAAGTCTAATTCGATATCCGCATAATGAAAGGTGTTTTGTTCTCCGGTGCTGCTGCGCAGGAGCACGCGCATACGGGCGAGCAATTCCTCAAAAGCAAAAGGCTTTCGTAAGTAGTCATTGGCCCCTGTTTCGAGGCCAAATACCACATCGTCTACGGTGTCTTTAGCTGTGAGAAAAATTACAGGCACGGTTTGATCCTCCTTGCGGATGGCCCTGCAAATCTCGATGCCACTGGCTCCTGGAAGCATCCAGTCTAACAAAATCAGGTCATATTCTGCCAAATTTTCCAAGGCTAGGCGCAGCCCTTCCTTGCCATTGTGGGCCACATCCACGGCAAAACCTTCTTCTTCAAGGCCTTCGGCGATAAAGGAAGCGATTGATGTTTCGTCTTCAACCAATAGTACGCGCATAATGCTGTTGTTTGAGCACACAATGTACTCAATTTATCTGCAAATGTGGCTCGGTCAAACTTGTAAACGGCCTAAGACTGCCTTAAAATTAGCTAAAAATTGCGCAGCTCAATACCTTCTTTTCAGCAAAAACCGCCTCCCCCGATCCAAAACACTTATCTGATCGACTTGCCAACCTTCTTCGTAAAAGAAATTAAGGCCGTCTACCAGGCTTCTAAAGTCATACCGTTTGCCGTTTATATCTGTGACATAATCTTCCTTGGGATTCGACTGCCCAAAGTCTACTCGAAACGTGCAGCGACCATCTTCGCGGTAGAGCGGATCTAATTCGATGTGCTGACCGGTGTTGGAGGGTTCGACTTTTACGCCTTCGACGAAGAGTTGAGCGGAGGCAATTAGGGTGTGCGCTAAAAACGCTAAGGTGAATGTTATTTTTCTCATGGTTCAAAAATTTTGGGACAAAGAAACGGGCCTCGAAGCGAGTGTGATTGGGGTTTAACCTCGGTTTAACCCGAAGACAAAGGTTTTGTGAAGAATAATGGTCTGATGGTTTTTTGACAAGACGACCTGCATTTAATAGGGGTGAGTTTTTTGACAGGATTTATAGGTTAAACAGGATTTAAGTGGGGAGGGCAAAACCGACAACACCAAGTCTTACATCCTATTCACCCTGTAAATCCTGTAAAAAAATGCCCCCGCTATCCCGTATATCCTGTCAAAAAAACCCTCTTAATCCGCTCAAAAAAACGCTTACCCCTGCTCCACAAAAAAATCATCCAAATAAGCCACTAAAACATTCTTCTCTCGCGCAATTTGAAACATCTGTCTAACTGCAGCGCGGCCATCTGCCCCCAAATCAACCGTGTGTTGTGTCACATACAAATGAATATGCGCCTCCATTACAGACTCCTCCATCTCCTGTGCATGCAGGCGCACAAAAGGCATTACATCAGCAGGATGAGCAAAGGCATATTCCACGCTCCGGCGCATAACCCGATTCACTTTTTGCTGTATCTCCATGGGTAAATCCCGTCGAACCACGATTCCTCCTAGCGGAATGGGCAGACCCGTTGTGGTTTCCCAATACTCGCCGAGATCAAGAATTTTGACCAACCCTTTTTGGGCATAAGTGAATCTGTTTTCATGAATAATTAGTCCGGCCTGAGCTTCCCCGCTCAATACCGCGTTTTCAATGTCGGAAAAAAGCACCTCGTTTTTGTCTTGCGCATTTGGATACGCAAGACTGAGCAGAAAATTAGCCGTCGTCATTTTACCCGGAATGGCGATTTGAGCGATATTAAGCTCCAATTCCGTCATTGGTTTGCGGGCGATGAGCAAAGGACCGCAGTTATTACCCAAAGCACTACCTGCGTCAAGCAAGGCGTAACGTTCCGTGAGATGCCCGAAGGCATGATAACTTAGTTTGGTTACGTCCAATTCGCCAGCAAAGGCCCGGCGATTCAGGGCTTCCACGTCTTCCATTACAGATTCAAAGGAAAGCCCCTCGGTATCTACCTTGCCCCGCAGCATGGCATCGAAAATGAAAGTGTCGTTGGGACAGGGGGAGAAGCCTAGGGTTAATTTGTCATTAAACGTCATTTTTCGTAATTTTTACCCGCCGTAGCCCCGAGGACTCGGGGCGAAGGAGGGGTCAGGGCAGACGCATATAAATTTGAAGATTGAATTTCCAAACACAGCATTTTATTTGAGATTTCACCTTTTTACTTCAGAATATTCATGCGTCTGCCCTTGGGACAAGCGGGCACTTGACATTAACCTTCATTTGTCATTTTGGTTCGAGTTTAGAGAAAGTGCCAAGATTGCGGAAAGTCATTTTACCTTGCCGAAAGGTCGTAAAATAAAGAATTACGAATGCCCCCTCCTTCGCCCCGAGTCCTCGGAGCTATGGCGGGTAAAAATGACAATAATAAAATGGAACCTACCGTAATTTTTGAAGATAACCACCTTCTTGTACTCAATAAACCCGCTGGATGGCTAGTGCAGGCAGACAGAACTGGCGACCTGACCCTGACCGATTGGGGTAAAACCTACCTGAAAGAAAAGTACACCAAACCCGGTGCTGTGTATCTCCACCCTGCACACCGCATTGATCGGCCTGTGAGCGGAGCCGTACTTTTTGGTCGTACGGATAAGGCCCTGGGGCGTCTCACTACACTATTCCGCGATAAAAAAGTGGCAAAAACATACTTTGCCCTTACCCTAAAAGCCCCCGCTGTTCCTGCTGGCGAACTCCGACATTACCTTCAAAAAAATGAAAAACGGAACACTGTAGAGGTTTTTTCCAAGCCGCATGGCGATGCGAAGGAAAGTATTACCCGGTATGAATTGCTTGATAAAGTCGGCAATCTTTTCCTGCTAAAAGTAGTGCCCATTACGGGCAGAGCACACCAAATACGGGCTCAATTGAGCGCTATTGGTTGCCCGATTTTAGGCGACTTAAAATATGGAGCGCCAGAAGCACTGCCCGATGTTTCTATTGGTTTACACTGTCGAAGTATGGCATTTATCCATCCGGTTCGACTGGATAAAATGATGGTCGAGGCGGATCTTCCAGAAAAAGAATGGTGGACGAAGGTGCATTTGAGGCTGTCCAATTTCCAAGCGTAAATTCCAAATTTAACCCTTTCTGGCACTACTTTTGCATCTAGTGGCAGGGGCACGAAGTCTTTGATAGTTTGGTCAGATTATTTTGAGATGAGACTAGGCGCGACGAAGGATTGTAGCGGGCTCTCCATGACTGAGGCGCAACAAAGTATCAGTTCAAAAGAGTCGAACAAACC
>JBBQLD010000242.1:0-7278 GCA_038327555.1 Chitinophagales bacterium | reverse complement strand
TTGGCGGGTAAAAAGTCCTTTTTCCGAATGCCTTCGTTAAATTTTTCGCCGAATATGCCCGATTTCGACTGCAAAATTTGCCTAGGCATTCGAAAAAATGACAAATTTCCCCACTCAAAGCCCTCCACCGCAACAAGTCTAAAGAACAAGGTATCATTTGCCCGTTCCTAATTTGCTTTTTTGCAGAATATAATTTTTTAATAACCCGATAATCCTTATATTTTTAGAAGAATATTTGGCTAAAATTAAAATTTATCACTTGTTTAGGAATTGGTTTTGCGAATGATATACATTAGCGCCGTTAATCACTTTATTTATTCATCAAATCCAAACTGTTTTTTTTAACATGAAAAATCGTTTTTTAACCCTCGCCGCGCTCGCGCTTCTTTTTGCGGGCATGTACTCCTGCGCTAAAAATGATCCAGTTACCACACTGGAACAAGGCATTTCAGCTGAACTCTTTGGCAAAATCACTGCATTGGGCTTTGATGCTTCCGAAGCTTATCCTACTGAAGGGGGTTATATCGTAGAAGGGGATATTTTCCTAAGTAACGAAGACCTGGACAAGCCAATAGATCTGTTCAAATCGCTGGTAGTTGGGGACGTTGAGCAGTATCACACCACGAATTTGGTAACTGGCCTACCACGCGAAATCACGATTCGTGTAGTAAACACCATGCCAGCAAGCGTTAAAACGGCAACAGATGTTGCTATTGATCGCTATAATGCTCAGAATTTGCAACTGACTTTCCGCCGTGTGACCAGTGGTGGTAACATAGTAATTAAAAAGGCTCCAAACGGTTCAAGATATATTGCATCTGCAGGTTTCCCTACTGCTGGTGGAAGCCCTTACAGTACCGTACTATTCAACAACACCTATTCAGGTTGGAATGCAAATACCCTTGCCAGCATTATCGCACACGAAGTGGGCCACTGCATCGGTTTCCGCCATACCGACTATATGGATCGCTCTTTCAGCTGCGGCGGAGCTTTCTTTAATGAAGGAGATGCAGGCGTGGGTGCTTTACATATTGCTGGTACGCCAGTTGGCGCTGATGCTGCTTCCTGGATGCTCGCTTGCATCGGCGATGGCACTGACCGACCGTTCAACGGCAATGACCAAACAGCATTGAGTACTCTGTATTAATCGAAAACTGCTCTGTTTTGAAATAAAAGCGGCTGTCCGAATCATTTCGGACAGCCGCTTTTCGTAACGCGAAATTCATTTCGTGCAATTTTCCCGTAGCGCGAAATTCATTTCGCCGCAATCTTCCTGTACCGCGAAATTCATTTCGTGCAATTTTCCTTTAGCACGAAATTCATTTCGTGCAATTTTCCTTTAGCACGAAATTCATTTCGTGCAATTTTCCTGTAGCACGAAATTCATTTCGTGCAATCTTCCTGTAGCGCGAAATTCATTTCGTGCAATTTTCGCGTATCGCGAAACTTTCAGCCGTACACTTTTTTATTTTGAAAATTTGCGCGTTCAAATTGTTTGTCATTCTGAACGTAGTGAAGAATCTGAGGCCGAAGGCCGAAGCTTTTTCTTCTAAATTTTAGGTCTTCGGCCTCATATTCTTCACCACGTTCAGAATGACAATCCGCAAAAAAGAAGTGTACGGCTGGAAAATCGCGAAATAAATTTCGCGTTACTTCACAATCAGCTTCCCTTCCCCCAAAAACAAATTTTGATTGTTGATTTTGTAAAAATAAACCCCGGAAGAAAGTCCATTAAGCAGGATTTGTACGCGTATATCCTCCAGTTTTTGCTCCAAAACGGACTTGCCTAACACATTAAAAAGCGAAAAAACGGCGTCGCCATCGGTCGCTGAAATGACACTCAAAAATCCCCTGGACGGAGCAGGATTTGGAAAGATCCACCAGCCATCTTTCCCGCCATAATAAACGGTGGAGGGGTCGCCCACAATTGAAGCCCCATTATGGAGCAAAAGCCTTGGCCGGTAAGTGTTTGCGCCAGCTTGAGGATTTACATCTACAAATTCAAAAGCTTCTTTGTCAACGATTTGTTCGTTGATAGAGACAAAATTTCCGCCAATCATCTTTTCGAAAAACACTTGGTGAAGACCATAAGCCGTGCCAATTTTCAACTTCAAATCTACTTGAAAATCACCGTTCAGCTCGGCCAGAAAATCGCTAAAATAACATTCCACCCCTTGTGTTGAAATATCAGGCGCGGGGCTGCGCGGGCCAAGCGCATCTTTTTCCGGGGCCAGTGGCGCAACCGCAAAACGAGGTTGGGGAAAGAGATGCTTCTGCAAGACCACAAAAGTGTCTGTGACGATGGTGATTGGCTCAAGTTCTTTTATGCCCAAGCCATAAATTTGATACTGCGCACTTGGATGCGCAGGGTTCCAATATAGCATTATGGAGTCCGGACAGTTGAAGCCCACTTTCATGCGCAATTCTTTGGAAATCAAAAAGATAAAAGATTCAAATGCTCGTCCTCCTACCACCATTCGTACTTGCGACTCGGCAAACGTGTCCGGTAATACCCAAGGGAGCGAGCCGTGTTGAAGGGATACCGCATCATTGACAAGCCGCCAATCCGGACTTGGCCATGGCCGCCATTCCAGCCGGGAAAAGGAGTCTGGAAGCGTGGTCTCCCAACGCAGGATTACTGTAGTATTGGCTGGGCTGGGATCATTTTCATAAGGATAAGTCCACGCAAAAGACTGTAGGGTGTCCCAGTTCCAGGCAAGTGCAAAATCCTGCGCTTGGGGGAGCGATGCTGGAGCGGCTACACGGATTTCCCAAAGGCCAGCCAGCGGGTAGTCTAGCGTGATTTGCTCCACATTATTCAGGGTATCCTGCCCACGATGGGCTGCTTGACGCAGAGAATCTGGATGCGGGAAAGTATTTAATACCCAGGGTAAAAATTCATTTCCAAGGGGGTCGAGCAGGGTGAAATTGAGGTCATGGAGCAAAGCTTTTTGGGCCAGCAAGGCAGCAGTCGGGTCGTTCCAGCAAAGGGTGATTTTGGCTTGGTGGAGGTTTGGCGGAATAAGCAACGGAATAGAGATAGTTTGTCCGGCGCTTACTTTTTCAGGGATAAAATGCTCCGAATACACGATATCGACGGATTTTTTCAAATTCAAATTTCCAAACCCGCTTTTAAAATCAGGCCCTGGGGTATCAATATCATCCGCCCCATTGATCAAAACGGCTCGAACCAGGTCAGAACGTGGTAAATCATGGGTTATATTGCGCAGTGCTTGTTGAATCACTGCCGCCGATCCACTCACCAATGCTGCCGCTCCCGAAGTGCCGTCTACCCCGAAAGCGACCAGATCTGGCTTAATGCGACCATCATAAGCAGGTCCATTTGAGCTAAAAGGATCGAGCTGAACCAGCGAATCGACGGCGCCCACTAACAGCACATTTTTCGCCATTTTGAAATTGCCGCTGAGGTTTGCAAGGCCCGGTAAATTGGCGTAAGTACCTGATATTGAGGCGCTGTCCTTTTTGTTTCCGGCAGAAAAAACGTGGAGTAAATAAGCGTTCTCTGCCGTAGTTTGGTCGTAAGCCACGGCTCCGGCACCATACCAGTTTTGGATATTCACCCCGTAGGCATGGTTTTGCACCGTGATATTTTGCGACACATAATCAGCATCCGGCTGTAGCCCAACAAAACTTGAAGACACCAAATTGCAACCCGGAGCTACGCCACGCCCTTGCAGATCTGCATTCCCTGCACCACCTACAAGAGAAGCGATGATATTGGCGTGAGTAGTTAGATTTGCCGCTGCTTGAGGCGAAACAAGCACCCGGCCACGCAAATCTACATCAGTAGAGTCAAACCTGAATTCTTTGATAGATACGGTTATTCCCGCGCCATTCAAGCTAGGATCAAGGCTTTGAACGACGTTGATTTTATTGACAAAGAGATTTTGTCCCGGAACAGATAGCTCTTCTTGTTGAGCTAAAACCAGATGTGGAAAAATAAGAAAAAACAGAAAGGGCTTCAATTCCATGAATTTAAGGTGAATTTTGGATAGTCAGTCGATTTTTGTTCACTAAAACGCCCATTAGGTGCCACCTGATTAACCCTGGGAGGGTGGGATTTTGACAAAAGGGTTTGGATCAAAAATTAGGTAAAATTTTATGTAACTACCTAGCCTCCAAGTGTTTTTTGCCACCAATTGCACTAATTTACACTAATTTGGATAACAGATTTGTATTAATTTGTGCAAATTTGTGCAATTGGTGGCAAAAATCAAACGGCCTAACCAGCTACAATTTTATTTTGTATTCTTTGGCGAAAAACCTCATAGGTTTTAAAAACCTATGAGGTTTGCCCTCCGGATAGAATTTAAGTTTGTTTTTCTAAATGCAACCTTTTGACACAACAACGATTGCGGCTTTGACCCGATAATCATCAATGCCCCAATAACGCTAAAATGACCCAATGACGATAAATGACGTAAATCACGATAAACACCCGACAAAAAAAAGACATTTTTCCCCATGCGCACTTACTTTTTGCTTTTTACTGCACCTTTGCTCGTCTTTTTATCGAATTGTCAAAATATGGATTCTCTGAACTACCTCAAGGCTGTGAAAAATGGCCAATTTCATTTTGCCGATGGCTCCACACATGATATCTCACATTGGGGCGACCCGACCTGGACTCATTTATTTTGCGTCCGCCATGCTGAAAAAGACCGAGATGAACCACACGATCCGGGCCTTTCCACGGAAGGTGAAGCCCGAGCCGAAAGTCTTGGACGCATAATGTCTGAGGCTGGCTTGGATGGGGTATATGCCTCGCCTGCCCGACGCGCTCAAAGCACCGCAGAGCCAGTGCAACGGCGCGGAAATACCCCGCCCTTAGAAACTTATGCGCTTGAGCATCAGGAAGATTGGATTATAGAACTGCTCAGCAATAGTCAGGGCAAGAAATTTTTGATTGTTGGGCATCAGGACTCTGTACCCCATCTGCTCAATCAATTGAATGGCGGCGGCTTCGACTTTGATAACATCTCTAATTCCGATTTTGGAAAGTTTTTCGTGGTCGCTACAAAAGGGATAGGAGAGACTGAGGCGATCGAATTACGCTACTAAATCGGTTTTTTGAATCGCTAAGACATGGGTATAAAGTGCTTTGGATAGGCGTAGGATTTTTAAACCTACAAAGGCTCAAACAGCAAACAATTCATCCCTCCTTCGCTACAGCTTCGGCGGGTAAAAAATAAACAAATTCCATATCATGTTCAGTAACATAAAACCCGGCTTGCAAGCCGAAATTCAGGGCATCCGCGATGCTGGTCTATACAAACAAGAGCGCGTCATCACAACCCCTCAAGGGCCGGTTATCAGCACCACCACAGAGTCCAAAGTACTCAACTTCTGCGCCAACAACTACCTAGGACTAAGCAGTCACCCTGAAGTCATCGAAGCGGCCATTGAGGCCATTCGGACCCATGGATACGGGCTCTCGAGTGTGCGTTTTATCTGTGGCACGCAGGATATCCACAAGGAACTTGAGGCCAGTCTTGCCAAATTCCTCGGAATGGAGGACACTATTTTGTACGCCGCGGCATTCGATGCCAATGGAGGACTTTTCGAGGTGTTGCTCGGAGAAGAAGATGCGATCATTAGCGACGAATTGAACCATGCCAGCATTATTGACGGCATTCGATTGTGCAAGGCCAAACGTTTCCGCTACAAGCACAACGACATGAATTCGCTGGAAAATTGTCTGAAAGAAGCAGCAGGAGCACGGCGCAAACTCATCTTCACCGACGGCGCTTTCTCTATGGACGGTACCATCGCTCAACTGGACAAAATCTGCGACCTGGCGGACAAATATGAAGCCATGGTCGGCATTGACGAGTGCCATGCCTCCGGATTTTTAGGTAAAACAGGACGCGGCACACACGAGTATCGCGGCGTGATGGATCGAGTGGATATCGTGACCGGCACACTTGGAAAAGCCCTTGGTGGGGCAAGTGGCGGCTTTACCTCAGCTAAAAAAGAAATCGTGGAAATGCTGCGCCAACGCTCAAGGCCGTACTTGTTTTCCAATACCGTGGCTCCAAGTATCGTTGGGGCAAGCATCAAAGTCCTCGAACTATTGAGTGGCAGCACTGCCCTGCGCGACAAACTGGAAAGCAATACGAAATATTTCCGCACGGCTATGACGGCAGCGGGCTTCGACATGATCCCGGGCGAACATCCTATCGTGCCCATCATGTTGTACGATGCACCTTTGGCACAAAAATTCGCCGCTCGCCTGTTGGATGAAGGGATTTACGTAATAGGTTTCTTTTTCCCGGTGGTTGCACAAGGGAAAGCCCGGATTCGGGTACAACTTTCTGCGGCGCATGAGCTGGAGCATCTGGAGCGGGCAGTGGCGGCATTTACGAAGGTTGGGAAGGAGTTGGGGGTGATTAAGGGCTGATTATTATTCATGCCCCTGCCACTAGAGGGAGCACTCCCACTGCTACCGCCTTTGTGGGATTTGAGTTAGACTTTGGCAACCGTTGGCGGGAGTGGGACTTTTATTTATTCGCTGGATGGCGTTTTGGATTTCCCGTGATTTTCAATTTGGTCTGGAGAAAACCATATCGTTTTGCAGAGAACAAATTTTCCTCATTTTTTGCTGCAAATACTGGTTCACTCAGATGGGGTGCATTTCAAATTGTCGCTGTTGTAACCCGGAATGATATTCCGGGGCGCGGAATACCATTCCACGATACGCAACGTGCGATAATTTGAAATGCACCCCTCAGATGTTAGTTTTGCAATCAGTCTATTATCTCAGTTTTTTGAACTTTTGCAGGCCTAGATAGAACCCTAGTCCAAACAATAATGTAATCAATCCTGCAAAATATGGTATTAATTTAATCATTTTTCGTATTGTTTATAAGTTTTAAATAAATTCCGAAAGCCAGTATAGTAGGCACCCAAATACCAATAAATATAGCGGCGGTTGCTTCTCCATTGAAATACAATATTTCGGAGAAAATAAGCGAGAGAAAGGCTGAGATAAATAACAATTTATCCGTTGTTGTGAACTTTGTAAACATTATTCTAGTGATTTAAAAAAATTTGTGAACTAAGGAACGGGTTAAAAAAAGTTGTGAATTTTTGAAAAAAGAATTGATATTCAATTCGTCTTTCAGCCGTACACTTTTTTATTTTGAAAATTTGCGCGTTCAAATTGCTTGTCATTCTGAACGCAGTGAAGAATCTGAGGCCGAAGGCCGAAGCTTTTTCTTCTAAATTTTAGGCCTTCGGCCTCAGATTCTTCACTAC
>JBBQLD010000241.1:0-7287 GCA_038327555.1 Chitinophagales bacterium | reverse complement strand
CGTGTTGAAAGCCTCGGCTACAAGCGTTTCGAAGCCGGATAAAAGAGGGAAATTCGACAAATATTTTGGCATCCTTAAAACCGGGCTGAGTATCGAAGAAATAGATGCCCAACTTAAAATTTTGCGTGACGAATGGGAACGACCTATCTCCTAGATACCAATACGGCTATCTACATTTTAAATGATGCATTGCCACCAAAGGCAAGCGATTTCCTAAAAGCAGCCCTCAATGAAACCGGGAGTTACATTTCTGTGATTACCAAAATCGAACTTTTGGGTTGGCAATCTGATACGCTCAAGCAATTAAATGATGTAGCAGATTTTGTTCAAGACAGTGAAATTCTTCTACTTTCTGATGTGGTCGTTGATAAAACCATAGAACTCAGGCGCAAATTCAAAATCAAACTTCCTGACGCGGTCATTGCTGCCACGGCAATTGTCCATGACCTGACCCTCATTTCTCGCAATGACGATGATTTTCGCAAGGTTCCGGAGCTGAAGTACCTCAATCCATTCACGGATATTTGAAGAGAGGCCGTAGCCATCTGGAGTTTCCCACACAAGATTATGCAAAATTATTTTGCAGGGTTAGGGGGTGAATCCTATAAGGTTTTTAAAAAACCTTATAGGATTGTGTAATATGGCAAATTCATACTGGAGTAAGTTTCAATTCTGGACTTTGACTACCCCGTCATCCTTTCTAAAAGCAGGGAAAACCCTTACCCAATTCCGGCTAAAATTGCAGTGAATACCCCCAATTTGCTGCTCCAGCCAAAATAGGCTGCGCTCAAAGCCGTTCCTTGTACTCATTCTTTAACCGATTTAATTTTTTACGTCATGACAATCTCCCGTTTTCTCTTCGCAGCAGTTGCATTGGTTCTTTGTATAGAATCTTGCAAAAAGGACACCGACCAAACCACCCTCAATATCCGTCTCACTGATGGCCCCGGCGACTTTCAGCAAGTCAACGTGGACATCCGCGAAATCAAGGTCAAAACCTCCAACGATACAGCTCAATGGATTCTACTCCAAACCAATGCAGGCATTTACAACCTGCTCGATTTTCAAAATGGTATTGACACCTTGCTCGCTGTCGGCCCTGTACCGATGGCGACACTGAAAGAAATCCGGTTCATTTTGGGCCCGGATAATTCCGTGATGGTGGATAGTGTTCTGTATCCACTCACCACACCCAGTGCCCAGGAATCTGGACTTAAAGTAAAGATTGACAAGGATTTGGCACTCGACATCAATACGTTCGTGCTTGATTTTGATGCCGCCCAATCCGTAAAGATGCAAGGTAACGGTATGTACAAATTACAACCTGTGATTAGGCTGAAATAAACCTCCCCTTTTTTCAGATTTTTTAACCGCTTTTATGATCTCATGTCATAAAAGCGGTTTTTTTTAAAACAAAAAATAGTATTTTGCGCTACCTTTACCCGCCGTAGCTTTACCGAAGGCGGGTCGCCATGCCTTTATTCAATATATGGCGATTAGAAATGACGCAATGACCCTTCCTCTGCTCCTGCCGCCTAGGCTTGGTAGGGCCAGGAGACTACAGTGAAGTAAATATGACGAAAAAACTCTTCCTCTTAGACGGACACGCACTAATCTACCGCGCCCATTTCGCGTTCATCGCTCGCCCGCTTATGAACTCCAAAGGCTGGAATGTCTCCGCCGTGCAGGGTTTCATGCGCACCATGTGGGAATTGATACAAAACGAAAAACCTACACACATCGCCGTGGTGTTCGACCCCAAGGGTGGTTCTTTTCGCAACGAAAAATTCGAGGCTTACAAAGCCAATCGGGAGGCGCAACCCGAAGACATCACCTTTGCCCTACCTTGGGTCAATAAGATTGTGCGCGCCATGAACATCCCAGTGGTCATTGTGCCCAACTACGAAGCTGATGACGTAATCGGTACGCTGGCCAAACAGGCCGAAAAGGAAGGATATACAACCTACATGGTTACTCCAGATAAAGATTTTGGGCAATTGGTATCCGATAATATCCAGATTTACAAACCCAGCAAAGGCGGTGAACCCGCAGAAATATTGGGGCCCAAAGAAGTCTGTGAACGTTGGGGCATCAAGCGTGTGGACCAGGTGATCGATATTTTAGGGCTCATGGGCGATGCGGTGGATAATATCCCAGGACTGCCTGGTATCGGCGAAAAAACAGCGACCAAGCTGCTCGAAGAATACGACAACATCGAGAACCTGCTCGCCAACACCGAAAAACTAAAAGGAAAACAAAAGGAAATCGTAGAAACACATCATGAAAAAGCTACCCTTTCCAAATGGCTGGCTACAATTGATATTAATTCGCCGGTGCAATTCCACGAGAAAGACTACGAAATCGAGCCGTTCAACCGGGGTGAATTGCTAGAGATATTTAAGGAATTGGAGTTTAAGACTTTGGCGGATGCGATATTGCGCAGTCCCTGGGGGGGGGCGGCTGTACCTGCGGCCTTAGCCGCAGGAGGGTCGGGTTCAAATCCGGCGGCTAAAAAGACAGCGATTAAAGTCGCCGCTACTGGCGCAGGCACCCAAGGCAATTTGTTTGGCGAAACCGAGATGGAATCGCAATCGACCGCCTCGCCATTCGAGCCGCATGAGGGCACTTTTCATACCCGGGGAACCCACAACATCGAAAATACCGAGCACGTATACCACCTGGCAGATACGCCAGAAACACGCGCCAAACTTATCGCGCTTTTGCTGAAATCAAAGGCCATTTCTTACGACTCGGAGACTACTGCCCTCGAAGCCCCACAGGCAGATTTAGTCGGCTTTTCCTTTGCAGTCAAAACTTTTGAAGCTTGGTATGTACCCATTCCAGCCGACCAGGCAGAAGCACAAAAAATAGTGGAAGAATTCCGGCCAGTCTTTGAGGATGAAAAGATTGTAAAAGTCGGGCAAAACCTGAAATACGACGCCATCGTCCTGTTAAACTACCACTGCGAGCTCCGCGGGCCATACTGGGATACCATGCTCGCGCACTACCTGCTCGAACCCGAACTCCGCCACAACATGAACTACATGGCGGAAACGCTGCTCAATTATGCGCCCGTAAAAATCGAAGACCTCATCGGGAAGAAAAAAGCAGGCACCAAACAGGGCACGATGCGCGACGTACCCATTGAAATCATCAAAGATTACGCCGCCGAAGATGCCGACGTGACCTTACGCCTGCGGGATGTGTTGAAGCCAAAACTTGAACAAGGTGGTGCTGTGCTGGTCAAACTTTTTGAGGAAGTAGAAACGCCGCTAGTGAAAGTTTTGACCGATATCGAACATGCTGGCGTTCGGATTGACCCTGATTTTTTGAAGGAATATTCTGGCGAACTCGCAGTGCTGATCGTGGCCCTGGAAGAAAAAATATTGCAACAAGCAGGGTTCAATTTCAATATAGCCAGTCCAAAACAGGTAGGCGAAATGCTTTTCGACCAATTAAAGCTACCTTACCCTGGTAAAAAAATGAAGTCGGGACAATATTCCACCGACGAGGAAATTTTGTCAGAATTGGCCATAAACAACCCAATCTGCGCAGATATTCTGACTCACCGCGGACTAATGAAATTGAAATCCACCTATGTGGACGCTTTGCCGGCCTTGGTGAATCCGCGCACAGGCCGCGTACATTCCTCGTTCAATCAGGCCCTTGTCGCTTCTGGCCGACTCAGCAGCCAGAACCCCAACCTGCAAAACATCCCGATCCGCACAGCCGAAGGTCGTAAAGTCCGGGAAGCGTTTGTCCCACGCGATGCCGATCACCTGATTGTGAGTGCTGACTATTCACAAATCGAACTTCGCCTCATTGCCGAAATCAGTGGCGACACGGCCATGCTGGAGGCTTTCCAAAACAACCTTGATATCCACACCGCTACAGCAGCGGGCGTGTATGGGGTTGCACTCGATCAAGTGACCAGCGATCAGCGGCGTGCGGCCAAAACCGTCAATTTTAGCATCATTTATGGCGCAGGTGCTAGTAATTTGAGTCAACAACTCGGCATCAAGCGCACGGAGGCCAAGGAATTGATTGAGAATTATTTCCGTCAATATTCCGGGCTTCGTGGCTACATGACCAGCATCGTGGAATTTGCCCGGGCAAACGGATATGTTGAAACCATGCTTGGCCGCCGCCGATACCTCCGCGACATCAATTCCGGCAACGGCATGATGCGTTCCATGAGCGAGCGTGTGGCGATCAATACCCCAATTCAAGGCTCCGCTGCAGATCTAATTAAAGTGGCGATGATCAATATTCGTCAGGCCATGCGCGAAGGCGGCCTCAAATCACAGATGATCTTGCAAGTGCATGACGAATTGGTGTTCGACGTTCGCAAAGACGAGCTGGAGCGGATGAAGCCCTTGATTTTAGATAAAATGACCACCGCGATGCCGAATTTGAAAGTGCCTATTTTGGTGGAAATTGGTGTTGGGGAGAATTGGTTGGAAGCGCATTGATTGAACAAAAACCATTAACTTGCGCTCAAATTCGACCTTATGTCTGACTTGCAACTTTCTTCTAAAATCGAATCTACGCCAGGCCTTGTTGGAGGCCAACCTCATATAGTAGGCACTCGATTCACGGTAAAACAAATTGCCGTTTGGCACGAATTTATGGGCTTGGGTGCTGACCAAATTGCCACGGAATACGGCCTTTCGCTGGCGGATATCTACGCTGCGCTTTCCTACTTTTTTGACCATCAGACAGAAATCACAGAGGCAATTCAAGCAGAAGAGGATCTGGTCAATCAGATGAAAAAACGCTTTCCTTCCAAGTTAGCCGTAGCCCATGCCTAAGCTCAGGTTTCTGGTTGATGTACAATGTACACAGTGCTATCACAGCTGGGCTACGTCGGCGAGGAGTTGAAGTGCTGACCTGTCAAGAAGCTGGTTTGGCCAGAACTTCGGACGAAGAAATACTTGCGTTTGCAACCGAAAACAACGGGGTAGTCTTTTCTCAAGACGATGATTTCCTGAAAATTTGTGCTTGGGGGGAAATATCTCACAAAGGTTTGGTTTATAGTTACAAGCGTAACTCCATAGGTCGAATCATCGCCGGGCTAATGCTTATACATGAAATTTTAGAAGCTGAAGACATGGAGAATCATGTAGAATTTGTTTGACCAAAATAGCAATTTTAGTCGAGATTGGGGTGGTGGAAAATTGGCTGGAGGCGCATTAATGTGTCCACCTCAATTCCGCTTATTCTTCTTCCGATGCGCAGCCTTCCAAGCTTCCGCCTGCTCAATTTCCAACATCACCGCTTTCCATTTGTCCGGCTCTTCTTTGGTGAGTACCAGCGTCTCGGAATATTCGGTTTTGTTTAGTTTCAAGACCTGGATAGATTTTTCCAGAAATGCCTCAATGGCATCCAGCATTTCCTTTTCCTCTGGGCTACAAAAGGACACCGCCAGACCTTTTTTGTCGCCGCGACCTGTACGACCTACGCGGTGGACATAGTTTTCGGTTATATCGGGGATATCGTAGTTCACCACATAATCTACGTCGGGAATGTCAATGCCGCGCGCACTCACGTCGGTAGCCACCATTACTTTTACCGCGCCGCTTCTAAATTGAGTCATCACAGTTAAACGGTCCTTTTGTTCCTTGTCGCCATGAATGGTTATGCTTTCTATGCCGACGCGTTCCATGGCCTTCATCACCCGTTCTGCACGGACTTTGGTGCGCACGAATACCAGGATTTTTTTGTCCGGGTTTTCGCTGATGAGTCGTTCAAGGAAAAATCGCTTGTCATCCATATCCACAAAAGCGACGGAGTGGTTGATGTTTTTAGCCACCGGATCTTTGGGGGAAACCTGAATTCGAATGGCGCGCGTAACCAGCGAATAGGCAAGTTCTTTGATGGTTTCATTGATCGTGGCAGAGAAAAACAGCGTTTGTCGCTTGCGCGGGAGATACCGCATCAAATCACGGATGTCGCGGATAAACCCAAGATCCAGCATGTGATCAGCTTCATCGAGTACCAGTATTTCTACTCGTTCCAGCCGGATATGGCCCTGACTCACCAGGTCAAACATACGCCCTGGTGTGGTGACAAGAATATCAATCCCTTTTTCGAGGCGTTCAATTTGCGGCCCCTGCTCCACCCCGCCGAAGACGCAAAACGTTTTCACCCGGGTATGCCGACCCAGTTTTTCAAAGACTTCGGTGATCTGCATAGCCAATTCGCGGGTTGGTACCATCACCACGCACTTAATCCCTTCGGAGCGTCCGGAAATTTTTCGATCGTGCAATAAATGAATAATTGGGATAGCAAATGCCGCAGTTTTGCCCGTGCCCGTTTGAGCGATGGCCAGCACATCTTCCCCTTTCAAGATCGGTGGAATGGCCTTGTATTGGATATCAGTCGGTCGTCGGAACTGCATTTCCTCTAGATTTCGCTTAATTTCTGTGGCAATGTGGTATTCTTCGAACTTCATGGTTGGTGGTAACTGGTGCTAAGGGACGAGTGGCGTGCAGATTTGAAACGTCAAAGGTACAATTAGCAAAGTTGGTCGAAAGCGGGAAATAGAAAAGGATGGTACTGATGTGTCAATGTAGTTTTGGGGTTCAATTTCACCTTTTCAAAAACGACTTATTCTACTCAACTATGAAACAATTATCTACCTTGTTTTTAATGCTGCTGACCAGCTATTTGAATGCCCAAACGATTTTCGTGAAGGCAAATGCGGCTGGCTTAAACAACGGCACTTCCTGGGTCAATGCCTTTGTCTCTTTAGATGCAGCCCTAGCTATCTCGGTACCTGGTCAGGAAATATGGGTCAGTGCCGGCACTTACAAACCAGCCATTTCCTTTGCGATTCAGACGGGCGTATCAGTTTACGGCGGATTTGCCGGCACAGAGACCGCACTCAACCAGCGCAACGCGCTCCTGCATGTGGCCATCCTGAGTGGCGATATTCTGGGCAATGATCTTGTTGGAAATTTCACCCAAAACCGAACAGATAATGTGCAACACATCGTCACGGTATTTGCCAATGCATCTACCGAAAGTACCCTGATCGATGGTTTCCAACTGCGCGGGGGCAACACGCTGACTGGCACAGCCAATCCAGATTTGACCCGTAGGGGCGGCGGTATCCTGGTGGGTGCAAAAGCGAAGATACGCAATTGTTATTTTACGGACAATTTTGGCGAATCAGGGGCCGGAATCGCCGCAATTGGTATAGGCAGTGACGGTACCATAGTTGACAATTGCGTATTCGAGTCCAATCGTGCAACAGAACAGGGCATTTTGTTGCTTCGGCAAACA
>JBBQLD010000240.1:0-7319 GCA_038327555.1 Chitinophagales bacterium | reverse complement strand
GGCGTGAGTTTGTTAGTGGCAGGGTGAATCCATAAATCCATTTCTTCGAGTGGGATAACGCCTAAAAGTGGATCATTGTCGTCTGGCATTACGATTGCATTTGTAGTGGAAAGCCGATCTTCATACCAGATATCTACAGGCCCAGCTAAGGGAAGCACTATTTTCCGGCCATCAGCCATTTGGCTTAACCGTTCTCCAATGATGTCAAGACCAAGTGCTTCACAGATTTCTTCATTGATGACAATAGTCATCGCACCAGTGTCCACGAGACAATTAATTTCTAAACTTCTAATTTCGTCTTCGCCGATGAATTTCCGGCGGCTTAGCGATACATCGCCTGAATTTTTTAGCGTAATGTTGACGTGTGTAAGTCCCATGATTTTTTAGTTTTCAACAAAGATAACCTATCATCGTTCCAATTCCAACACCAGAGGCAAATTCTTACCCACTTCCAACTTTGTCAAATCGGTCAAAATTTCTCCCGTCGCTACATTTTTAGCTTTGGAAAACCCCTTCATGCGTTCGGTAAATCGTTGGGTATTCATGGTTTTGTTTTCGTTGGAAAAATTGAGTACCACCATCACCGTTTTGGCCTCGTCATAGCGAAAATAAACGTAAAGCCCGCGTTCTGGTGCTCGGTCAATGGGCGTGAATTGCATGAGTTTGCCCGTTTGTAAAGCCGGTGTTGCATTGCGGTACCGGATTAAGTTGCGGGCAAAGTTGAAGGCTTCATCTTCCTGTGCGGTTCGGCCCGTTTTGGTAAATTTATCTGCTGGATCACCCACCCATCCACCTGGAAAATCTTTTCGGAAGGTACCCCAGGTTGGTGTGCCATCTCCCGTACTCAGCATTTCTGTGGCGTAATAGATTTGTGGAATGCCGCGTGTAGTGAGCAGGAAAGCCATTCCTGTTTTGTACTTGTCCAGGCTTTCTCCAACCTGGGTGTAAAACCGTTTCATGTCGTGGTTGTCGAGCATGATCTGGTTTTTGTAAGGGTCTTTGTAAAAATAATCCTGTGCCAGGACGTAGTAAATTTTTGAGGCGCCATCCGTCCAGCTACTCTCTTTGGTGAGTGCATCCTGGATCGCAAAGCAGAGTTGAAAATCAATTACGCCGGGCAGGTTAGAATCAAATTTGCTTCGCACCATCGGCTGATCGTCGGCAAAAAAGCCCTGGACTGGCACAGCTTGCTCCCAAATTTCGCCAAACATGGAAAGATTTGGATACTCTTCCCGCAATGCCTGGCACCATTTACTGCAAAATGCCTGGTCGGAATAGGTGTAGGTGTCAATGCGGAAATCATCTATTCCGGCATATTCCACCCACCAGATGGCTTGCTGAATTAAATAATTGGAAACGTGCGGATTACGTTGATTAAGGTCAGGCATTCTTTTATCAAACCAGCCATCTGAAAACAGCTTTTTATCGAATTCTGAAGCATAGGGGTCTACCAAGGTTGGTGCGCGAAAAGAGGTGTTCGTATAAACCGGCCATTGATTTACCCAGTCTTTGGTGGGCAAGTCTTTCATCCACCAGTGGTTGTCACCGATATGATTGAGCACAATGTCTCGAACGACTTTCATGCCTCTTCGATGGCATTCCGATACTAGATTGCGCAGGTCAGCATTCGTGCCAAAACGACGATCCACCCGATAATGATCCGTGACTGCGTAACCATGATAGGAGGCTTCAATTTGGTCATTCTCAAGTTCTGGATTGAGCCATATTGTGCTGATTCCTAGGTCTTGTATGTAATCAAGATGATCTTTTATACCTTTCAAATCACCCCCATGTCGTCCATCCGGGTCGGCTCTATTTAAACCTTGCAGCATTCCAGATACAGTATCGTTCGATGCATCGCCATTTGCGAAACGATCCGGAAAAACCAGATAAATTACGTCCTTGGAAGATACGCCTTGCGCCTTTAGTGACGCACTTCGGGCTCGAATTGGGAACTCGTGGGTGAAAGTGTTTTTGCCATTGGAAAAAACTAGTTCAGCATTTTGTTTCGGTGCCTTTTCCTTGACTTCCAAGGTGATAAAAAGATAGTTTGGACTATCTCCTTTTTCAACTTTCAATATTTTCAGGCCTTTGGTTTTTTCTAAACGCACCTGGTATTCCGCTAACCCTGGGCGTTGGACTAGGATTTCCACCTTATTCCATTTCATACCCGTCCACCAATTGGCAGGTTCTACACGCAAGCTATCGATCAAGACGGGCACGACGCGTGGAGCAAGGGCTGTTTTATGCGGATTGCCCCAGAAGTTTTTACAATTCAAGATAAAAAATGAAAGTATGACGAATAGAATGAATCGCATGGAAGTGTATTTTTTGGACATAAAAACCCGTCTTACGGCTGATCCGCAAGACGGGTTGGAAGAAATTTTGTCAAATCACTTTTTACTGACTAGTGCCGCGTCCAGTAAATAACGTATCAGTTTGGCGAGGCAAATTTTTTGCTAAATTAGGCATTAGGAGGGCGAAATGCGGGACATTTTAACCGACGAATAACGAAATTGAGCGTAAAATAGGTCCGGCAAATGATACGTTATTTACTGGACGCGGCACTAGCCCAATGAGAAACAGCAAAACTAGGGCTCCAATGACCGAAGTTGCAATGGTACTCAATAGGCCAGCACCGATGGATACATGCAGCACGGAGCGAAAAAGCCAAGTGCCTACAAATGCACCAAGAATACCTACGATAATATTCCCGAGCAATCCAAAGCCATAACCATGGCGAATTTGGCCAGCCAGCCAACCTGAAACTGCACCAACTAAAAGCGTGAAAATCAAGTCATTAGTACTCATAAGTAAAGATATTTAGGTGAAAAAATCAAATTCTTGGGCGCTCCACTACCCTACCGCCAATCCATGCGCCAATAAAATAGATCAGGGAGGAGATGATTGAAAACCACCAGGGGTGTGGAATCGCAATCAGGTTCATGATTCCTGCAACAAAAAGCCCAAAGCCGACCAATAGAGCTGGGCGGTATTGGGTTGGCCCAGCAATTCGATTAGCAACCCACGCGCCAACTGCAGAACCTAAAAAGTAGGCGAGAAGCAAAATTGCAAATGCCGACATCGGCAAAGTGCCGACCCACTCGCCCAATTTGGCGGGATCATTCACATTCATACCTGCTGGCGGTTCATGCGGCGACGCCATTTCAACCAGGGTAATAGCCAGGCCGCCAGCCAGGATACCCGCTAATACGGCGAACAATGCCCTGAATTTTGGATTCATGATTTGATTGGTTTGAATTGAAATCACATAGACCACCTTCACACATTGGCCACATTGACCACATCGTCTTTGTCTGCTACAAATCGTACGGCTATTGCCGCCAACAAGAAGAACACACCGCCCATCACAATGGCCCAAATAGCGTTGTTGCCATACAAATATTTGACAATCGGACGATTGACTATTCCGCTTACTATTTGAGGGATTGTAATGAAAAAGTTGAAAATGCCCATATAAACACCCATTTTGTGGGCTGGAAGCGAGCCAGCCAACATTGCGTAAGGCATGGCCAAAATACTTGCCCAGGCTATTCCTACGCCGATCATGGAGAAAATCAGAAAATTTGGAGAAGTTGCAAAATAGATGGAGATCAGGCCTATTCCACCACAAACCAAGGCTATTGCGTGGGTGTTTTTGCGGCCAATCCGAGCAGCGATATACGGAAGGCAAAGGGCGAAAATAGCGGAAACGCCATTGTATACCCCGAAAATAATACCCGTCCAGTTACCTGCATCGCTGAAGGCCTGTGACTTATTGTCGTCAATTGCACAGCCATAAACATGGTGTGCAATGGCCGGAGCGGTAAATACCCACATCGAAAACAATGCAAACCAGGAGAAAAATTGCACCCAGCCGAGTTGTCGCATTGCGGTGGGCATATTTACTACATCTTCCCAAATGGAAGCGAGTCCACGCTTGGTCGATTTCGTTTCTGGCTCCCCAGTATATCGAGCCTGCTCTTCCGGAGAATATTCTTTGGTTGTAAAAACCGTCCAGAGAATGGCTGCAAGTAAAAGCCCACCACCGATATAGAAGGACAATTTCACGTTATCCGGCACTATGCCTTTTACAGCAGTGTCGACGACACCTGCTTTTTTTGCCAAAAACCAGGGCAACCACGACCCGATTACCGCCCCAATTCCAATGAGTGCTGTCTGCGTAGAAAACCCCAACGTACGCTGGGCGGAAGGTAACTTATCAGCAACCAAGGCTCTGAAAGGTTCCATAGCTACATTGAATGCGGCATCCATAATCATCAACATTCCCGCCCCCATGAGTACGAGCGGGAGTGCAGCAGCAAATATTCCGGCATTGGGCATCAGCATCATGCCGAAACAAGCCGCGATAGCACCCGCCACAAAATAAGGCTTGCGTCGCCCCCAACGATTCCAGGTATGATCAGAGTAATATCCGATAATGGGCTGAACAATCATGCCAATGATCGGGGCCACAAGCCAGAAGTTCGGAAGTTCATGTACATCGGCACCATAGCGCTGTAGAATGGTACTTGCATTACCATTTTGAAGGGCGAAGCCTGCTTGGATGCCCAAAAAACCCACACTCATATTCCAAATACTTCGGGTAGAGAGGAGGGGTTTGGTGTCAGCTTTGTTGGAAGAGCTGGTAGAAAAAGCCATACTGTTTTGTTTGTGATGTAGATGGCAAAGGTTGAAAAAAACACGAACCGAACAAACATTCTCAAAAATAAAAAAACCTGCTACTTTTCAGCAGCAGGTTAAATCGGTTCTTTATAAAACCTTCTTGCTTTTCAAAACGAAGTTCAAATGAGGTGCGGATGCTCGTAAAAATCAACAACTCCCGTCTCAATGTCATACATCCCGCCCACGATGGCTATTTCGTGCGCTTTTATCATTTCATTGATAATCGGACTTCGCAGGGCCACTTCATCCATCACATAGTGTACATTATTAGCTGCCACTGCATTCGGATAGGCATACTCCGTACCATTGGTGTATGTCGTACGCTCCATGGCCGGCTTGATTTTATGGAGCAAGCTCGTTAGGTTGCCCATTTCCACATGGTCACAAGCACCTTTGATGGCGCCACATTTCGTGTGTCCTAACACTACGATGATTTTTGCGCCTGCCACCTTGCAGGCAAATTCCATGGATCCAAGGATATCTTCGTTCAAAATATTACCCGCTATTCTGATGCTGAACACATCACCAAGCCCTTGGTCAAAAACCAATTCTGCACTGGTACGAGAGTCAATACAACTCAAAATCACGGCGAAAGGATGTTGCCCATCCATTGTTTCATTGACTTGCTGGAGCAAATTGCGGTTTACTTTCAGGTTATTTGTGAATCGGTCATTTCCATCCTGCAAAAGCTTGAGTGCTATTTGAGGCGTTATTTTTTCTTGAGTTTCTTTAGTGAGTGTACGCATAATAATTTTGGTAAAATAGTGTGGAAAAAATGATGAAGGATTATGATTTGATTTTTGGGAAAATAGAGGCCAGACTACCGTACAAATTGACTTTTGGCTTCGTCAAGTTGAGTCGCCTTCGACAAACAGGTTTCGACCTTCAACCTAGCTTGTTGCATCTTCATCTTGTAAGTGATTGTTCTGCATGAAGATTTGGATCTGGGTCTGAATGGACAAAATCGGCCTCCCAAAATTTGTAGCGATCGTGAAACCCGTTGAGCGTCACCTGAATATTTTTCAAACCAGCTTTTTCTTTGGCAAACTCTTTTATGCTTTCCAGCACATCAAAATCAATATATGCCGTATCTGTAGCATCAATCACCACCTTAGAATTTTCTGGAAGTGTTTCAAGTGTAATTTTAATGGCCGCCTTATTGAGAAAAGAAACCTCTTGCGACAATTTTATATTGATGATATCACCTTCATGATATTCCTCTTTGTGGAAATAGTAGGCGTTGCGCATGTTGCCACGAAGAATCGCCAAGGCGCTGGCCACCAATCCTATACCTACTCCCGTCAGCAAGTCTGTAAATACCACTGCAAAAACTGTAATAATAAAAGGCCACCACTGATATTTCCCATTACTCCATGACTCCTTAAAAATTGATATTTTGGCCAATTTATACCCGGTTAGGATAAGTACTGCTGCAAGTGCTGCCAATGGAATCAAATTCAAAATAACAGGAATGAGCGCCACACAAACCAAAAGAAGCAATCCGTGAATAATGGAGGATGATTTGGTTCGCGCATTTGCGTTGACATTGGCTGAACTACGTACAATGACCGAGGTGATCGGCAAGCCGCCAATAAGCCCGGACAGCATGTTGCCAACCCCTTGTGCTTTTAATTCACGATTCGGGTTGCTTATTCGCAGGTGTGGGTCAATTTTATCCACCGCCTCCAAGCATAACAGCGTTTCAATAGAGGCTACAATACAGAGCGTAAAAGCAATGGAGAGCACTTTCGTATTCGCCCATTGTGAAAAATCAGGGAAGGTAAACTGGGCTAAAAAAGTAGAAGCATCATTTGCTACCGGGATGCTGACCAAATGTTCTGGAAGAACTGCCCAAGGATCGCCAAGCGTGATTAGCACCTGATTGATTAAAACTGAAACTACCACAGCCACGAGTGCTCCTGGAACAAAACCTACTTTGCTTTTTACATCAGGTCTTTCCCAAACACGCATAATTATAATCGAAATCAAGGCTACAGCTGTTGCACCTGGATGGATAAATTGCGTCAGGCTTTCCCAGATCGTGAGAAAGGTGTTACTACCACTTTGCTCAAAAAAAGCGAAATCGCCCTCCGCATCCTTGTCATACCCAAATGCATGCGGGATTTGTTTCAAAATGATAATAATGCCTATACCCGTCAACATCCCTTTAATAACGTTGGATGGGAAATAGTTGGCAATCATACCAGCACGGGCAAAACCCAAGGCCAGTTGAAAGACACCGGCCAACACCACGGCTAAAAGAAAAATTTGAAAACTGCCCAGTTGCTGTATAGAGACCAATACTACGGCCGTAAGTCCAGCCGCCGGGCCGCTAACACTAGTATGTGAATCGCTCAAAAAACCCACAACTAAACCGCCGATAATACCTGCGATCATACCCGAAAAAAGCGGCGCACCCGAGGCCAGGGCAATGCCCAGACATAAGGGTAAGGCGATGAGAAACACCACCAGACCCGCAGGCAGATCAAATTTTAGATCTGCCCAGAAGCTGTTCTTTTGCATGAAGAAGAAGAAGAAGGTAAAGGATGAAATAATAACGAAAACACCTGCTCGTCTATATCGAACAGTGTTAGGCTAAAAAACAAGGCATCAAAAAGCAAGGAAGTAAATTA
>JBBQLD010000239.1:0-7326 GCA_038327555.1 Chitinophagales bacterium | reverse complement strand
CCTTTTCTGATATGGATAGGGTAATACTATCGCTACCATCGGGTGCTGTAACATTCGTCACCAACTGTATCATCCCGGCTTCGATGCTTGCATAAGCGCTGATTGGAACCGTACAGCCACCCTGCATCAGTGCCAAAAAAGTCCGTTCTACGCTTGTGCACAAGGCCGTGTTTTCATGATTTAGCTTTTGGCAAATGCCCGCCTCGTCCTCTCGGCAAAGCACCACGATGGCTCCCTGTGCTGGCGCGGGCAGCATCCAATCAAGCAGCACTTGCGGACCAGTAAAAGGTACTTGTAATTGCAAACGTTGCAAACCAGCCTGGGCGAAAATCGCGCCGTGCCAATTGGATGCTTTGAGCGTTTCTATCCGACGGTCTACATTGCCGCGTATGTTCTGCATCTGCGCTTGTTTGTAGCGGTGTAGCCACTGTGCTTTCCGGCGTACGCTGCTGGTGGCAATGATGTTTGGCTTATCGATGTGAAGCGCCGATAGCGCTTCCTCATTTCGGCATACCAGCATATCAAAAGGGCTGCCTCGTTCCAAAACAGCGGCTATGGTCAGGCCTTTGGCCAGTGTAGTCGGCACATCTTTGTAAGAATGCACGGCAATGTCAATTTCTTTGCGAAGCAAGGCTAGATCCAGCGCCTTGGTAAAAATGCCTTGAATGCCGACTTCGTACAATGGGGTAATCAGGTCGATATCGCCTTCGCTTTGGATGAGGACAAGTTCGGCGGGTTGCGCGTGTGCTTGCAACAAATGGCGCACCAAATTTGCCTGCCAAACGGCCAGGTTGCTTGATCGGGTGCCAATTTTAATCGGTTTATTCATGCGACAAATTAGCATTTAATAACAAGTTATTTTTACCCGTTCCTAAGAATGAATTCATGGCCCAGATAAACTGGCAGCCGGTGCCTTTGTTGTTGCGCAAATTCACAGCCAATCCTCCTATGGTCTTGTTTACCCGCTGCTCAAAGGTCGGGGAATTCGCGCCCTCGCGCCACTGATCCAATTGGACCAACTGCGCTTTGAATTGATGTATGGCAGCATTGAACTTGTACAACGCCAACCAATCGTTCAACAGTTCGAGGTGATTGGCTACAATTGTATTGGCTTTAGCTACTTCTCCGTGTCGAATTTTGAGGGTTTGCTGCATTTTATGGGAAATTTCATCGAGGCCCAGCAGTTGAACTTGCTGGATGTCTTTCACAGCGGGATTTACGTTTTGGGGTACGGACAAGTCTATCAGCAATTGCTTTTTTACTCCTGTTAAGTGTTGCGGTTGAACGATATAGCCTGGAGCATTGGTACAAACGATCACCACATCAGCTTGTTCCAGCGCAGTGTTGAGCTGGTCAAAAGCCTGGTATTGAGCGCCTGTTTCCAAGGCAAGCTGCTTGGCAGTTTGTAAGGTTCGATTGATAATTGTAAGCGATTTACCAACACCGTAGTGCTGTAAATTTTTAGCAATGCTTTTGCTCATCGAGCCTGCCCCAATTAGCAGCACCGATTTTTGCTGCATGTCTGCAATCTCTTTCAACCACGCGACCGTGGCATACGATACCGATACTGTGCCATTGCTAATTTGTGTTTTTGTCCTGACCGCTTTTGAGGCTTGTAGCCCATAATTGATGATCCTGTCCATCATGGGGCCAATCAATTTTTCGGAACGCGCCGCATCCACCGCATGCCTCAATTGTGCCACGATTTCATAATCACCCACGATTTGAGACTGTAAGCCCGCCGCGACGGAAAAGAAATAGTGCAAGGCATCACTGCCGTTTTTGACAAATCCGTACTGATGAAACAACCCTATATTTCCATTTGTAAACTGTAAAAACAGCTCAATCAATTCCGTATCGCTGTAGCCAACGGCATAAATTTCAGCACGGTTGCAAGTAGACAGGACAAAAATACTGCGGCACTTGTGTTGTTTGGCCGCCTGGAACAAGGCATTCCTTTTCGCTTCCGTAAAAGCAAATGCACTCCTGACCGCCACGGGGGTGTGCTGGTGGTTGATGCCCACTACGATCATTTTTGAAAGGTGTGCCGCTGGTATGCGTTGATCTCTGAGTCCCATAGAATTGTACCAATTGTACTTTTTCAGTAGCGCGGCCTTCAAGGTCATTGATTGGGCCACGCCCAACTATTTAAATGTAATCAACAATACCCTCAAACTCCAAAAAACTACCGTTGCCCCAACCAGGAAAAACATCCATCGAATCGGCAATTTGCCCGCTAGCCTTGCGCTCAAGGGTGCCGCCAGCACTCCGCCAACGATGAGTCCTGCTACCACCAGCCAATGTGAAAGCCCGATGAGTGAAAAGAAGGTAACCGCGCTGGCGAAGGTGACGAAAAACTCCGTCAGGCTTACCGTGCCGATCACGTACTGGGGTGTTTTGCCTTTTGCGATCAGGGTACTGGTGACCAGTGGGCCCCAACCGCCACCGCCAAAAGAATCCAAGAACCCCCCAGCCGCTGCCAGCCAACCCAGGCGACGCGCGCGTCGTTTTTTTGTTTTTACAAATGCCCGGCTCAAGATTCGAATGCCCAATAACAAAATGTACACGGCAATGATGGGCTTGATATAACCTGCATACTTTTCGCCAAGTCGACTGAGTAAGGCTGCTCCTGCCACTGCGCCCAATATGCCAGGCAATAACAAAACCCTGAATAAGCGACGATTCACATTGCCAAAGCGATAGTGCGAATACCCCGAAGCACCCGCAGAAAATACTTCCGCAGTGTGGATGCTGGAACTAACGGCGGCCAGCGGCACCCCAGCTCCCATCAAAAAAATCTGCGTGACCACACCATAGCCCATGCCCAACAGCCCGTCGGCCAATTGCGCCATAAAACCTACGCCAAGGAACATCCAAAACTGCATGTCGATGCTTGCTACCAAGCCAGGCCAGGTTTGCATCGGGATGTATATAGATACGATGTTAAACACCAACAACAGCCCAAAAGCCGCCATGGCCGCCGTTGCGATGCGCCGCCACTTTCGGTCGCGAATACGCTCCAGATTCTGGTGCGGCAACACAGCTGCCAGCACTTCTTCGCCCGCAGCGATGGAGGCCGTCAGCATATTGAGGCTGCGTATTTTTTCAGAAAAATCGCCGCCCAGCTTTTCTCTGATCGCGGGCATATTTTGGAGCAAATCCCCCAGCTCGTTGGGCAGGGTCTCTTGAAAGGTTTCTTTCAGTCGCTTGGCGATGGTCGGCGATTTGCCATTGGTTGAAATGGCGATTTTAAGGTTGCCTTTTTGAACCACAGCGCCCAGGTAAAAATCACATTCCGCAGGGGTGTCCGCTACGTTAACGAGCAAGTTGCGCTCCTGCGCCAGTTGCCGGACGTGGCGATGCAGCCCCGGATCGTCCGTTGCACAGATCACCAGGTTTTTACCTTCTAAATCGCTGGCTTCGAAGGCTTTTTCCAGGAGAATCGTCTGTGGGTAATCCGCCACGAACTGCCGCAAATCTTGCCGGATTTCTCGACCAACCAGCGTCACTTGTGTTGCCGGGCTGTTGCGCAGCACAGCACCAATTTTTTCCAAACCGACATTGCCACCGCCTACAATGAGCAGTTGCAGATGTTCCAGTTTCAGGAAAATGGGGAATAAGGTATTGGTGTCGGGTCGACTCAACACGGCCTCGTCCGTGGCATCTCCTAAGTTTTGTTCAAAAAAATTCATTTTATCCTGGATTTTAGGAACTGACTCAATTGTGAAAATTCGTTCCATGCGTAGTCGCCTGCACATATCCTTGGCGAATGACAAAATCTCCAAAGTGTTCCCCCCTTAGCCTTTCTTTGGCGTAATGGGCCAAAATCGGTTCCAATTCGCTCAAAATAGCGGTTTCGTTCAGCATTTCCCGGTAAAGCTTGTTCAGCCGTTCGCCATTGTGCGCACCACCGAGGTACAGATTGTAGTAGCCCAGTGATTTTCCGATAAGGCCTATTTCTGCCAAATAGGGTCTGCCGCAACCATTTGGGCAGCCCGTCATGCGGATGTTGATGGCTTCATTTTCCAGCTTGTTGGCAAGCAGCAACAAATCAATTTTATCGATCAGGGAAGGCAGATATCGTTCGGCTTCTGCAAATGCCAGGGTACAGGTATTGAGCGCAACGCAGGCAATGGAGTTTTGCCTCAAGGCCGTTTGCCGGTACGTAGCTGCTAAAATTCCGTGTTTTTCAAGAATGGCCTCTACAATGGGGCGTTTTTGCGGACTAATATTTCCAATAACAAGATTCTGATTCCCGGTCAACCGAAAATCACCATCGTGGATCAGGGTCAGCATACGCAAAGTGGTTTTGAGCGGGAAATCCGGGGTATCCATCACCCGTCCACCTTCGATAAACAGGCCAAGGTTAAAGTTTCCGGTATGGGTTTTGGCCCATCCAAGCGGATCTCCGGAATGCTGAAACTTAAAGGGTTGGAGCGCCTGAAAGACTACGCCTGAACGTTTTTCCACTTCCGCTTTGAAAGCCTCCAGCCCCATGCGCTCCATGGTGTATTTTAAGCGGCTGAATTTGCGATTTTCACGATTTCCATGATCTCGTTGCGTAGTTATGATCGCCTCACAAACCTTTATAACCTCTTTTTTGTCAATGTATCCAAGCAAGTCTGCCAATCTCGGGAAGGTATCTGGCATGCCAAAAGTCATACCCAAACCACCGCCTGCTGCCAGGTTGAAGCCCACCAGTTTACCCGCTTGAGCTATGGCAATCAAGCCAACATCATTGGCAAAGATATCCGTGTCATTTTGAGGCGGCACGGCCAGCGCGATTTTGAATTTTCGGGGTAGGTATGTCTTGCCGTAAATAGGCTCTTCGTCCTTGCCGGCAGCGTTTTTTGTGCTGGAAAAAGGTTGGGAAGCATCGACTGCCTGCCCATCCAAAAACACCTCGTAGTACGCCGTGGTTCGCGGGGTAAAAGCATCGCTGATCTCCTTGGCTAACTGGGCCACTGCATCATGGATCTGGCTTTCATCCGGATTCGGACTGCACATCACATTGCGGTTTACATCGCCACAACCTGCAATACTATCCAGCATCACTGCATTGAAACCCTGAATGGTAGCCTTTAATTGGCGTTTCTTTATTCCGTGCAATTGAAAAGCCTGGCGGGTCGTCAGTTTGAAGGTGCCGTTCCCATACTGGTCAGCCAGTTCGTCCATCCGGAGCCATTGGGCTGGCGTTGCAATGCCACCCGGCACTCTTACCCGAATCATTAGGGAGTACAATGGTTCCAGCTTTTGCGTTTTTCGTTCGCTGTCCAGATCCCGATCTGTTTGCTGATAGGAACCGTGAAATTTTATCAGGTTCGTATCATCCGGATAAAGTGCGCCTGTAAGTGGGTTCTGCAGACTTTGTTCAAGTGTGCCGCGCAGGTAGTCACTTTTATCTTTTATGATTTCAACTTCGGAAAGTTTAATTTCTGCCATAATTGTGTAGGGTGCTTCAAAAGTTAAAATAAAGAGTGCTTCTCAAAATATCGCGATCGAAATAACCAGTCGAAGCACGTTTTTGGTAAATTTTCAAGTATCCTATTTCAAGGGAAACCTGATTTGAAAAAAGCCGCTCAATGGCTGCATACGCGCGGTTTTGTTCAAAAGCGCCTGCTTGAAACATGATTTCATCGCTGAGTTTTGCCCGCCATTTTTTCAAAAAAATAAGTTCAATTTGCATTCTTCCACGCCAACGATATTTTAAAAGCCATGCATCGTCAGGTTGTTTAAACCAGCGTTGCTCGCTGCGCAACCTTCCCGAGATACGCCAGTGCTGTGCCATTTTCGATCCAACATGCAGCTCCTGAAACAGCCGCCATTCCGGCACTTCCTGGACGCTGGAATGAGACCCTCCGGCAGCTAGTTCCCAATGTTTGCCCATTTTCCGGCGAAGGTGGGCATGTACAATAAACTGTAGTTGCCTGTCGGGCCGAACCAACCTCCGCTCGTCCACTTCAAAGCGCCAGGCCCATTTTTCATGAAATTTTCCGCTCAAATAAAGTCGTATCCAATAGGCTTGCTGTCGGGTTGTTTGCCCATGGGCCTGTAAAGAAAATACCATGAAAATGACCAGTGTAGAACCAAGTTTCATATTCAATAAACATCTTCTAAATACCGCCGTTGCTTTTTCAGGCCCTTCAAATATTCCGCTGCGTATTCCTCTCCCTTGCCGCTTTCTTTGGCTACAAGCTTCGTAATAGCCTGTTGCACGTCTGATGCCATGTGTTCCTTATCGCCGCAGACATAGAAATAGGCTCCGTTTTCGAGGCGTTCGAAAATGAGTTTCGAACGTTCCGCCAGCCTGTGTTGTACGTATACTTTGTCAGCCTGGTCTCGGCTGAATGCCACATCGAGGCGGTCCAAGGTTCCACGCTTGAGGTGATTGAGCCATTCGGTTTGGTACAGAAAATCTGTTTCAAAATGCGGATTGCCAAAAAAAAGCCAGTTTTTACCGGTAGCATTCCGCTCGGTACGCGCTGCTACAAAAGCACGGAAAGGGGCAACTCCCGTGCCCGGCCCAACCATGATAATATCGGCAGAATCATCGTCCGGCAACTTGAAATACGCATTGTGCTCCACAAAAACTGGCACAGCATCGCCCGAAATAACCCTGTCTGCCAAAAAAGTGGAGGCTGCGCCATGATGCAACCGACCTTCGTATTGATACCGGACAGCGGCTACGGTTAAATGCACCTCCTCTGGATGCGCCTCTAAACTGGAGGCAATTGAATACAGCCGAGGGGGCATTTTCCGTAAAAAACTCAGCAGGGTAGCCTCTGACATAGCGGCCGGGAATTCACGTAAGAGGTCCGCAACATTTCGGCCCCAAATGAATTTTTTAAGCGCAGCCTGGTCTTGTAATACAGCTTGAAGCTTTGCATTTTGAGTCCAATTGGCGTATTTTTCCAACAAATCTCTGGTGATTACACTGAGTTCGACTTCTCGAAGCAGAAAATGCCGCAAAGTGTTTTCTTGCGAATTAAAAGTTACCGTTTTGTTGCCATTCAACATCGCAGAATACAGCACTTCCTTAACCAAATCGGGTGAATTTTGCGGATAAATGCCTAGCGAATCACCCGGTTCGTATTGCAACCCTGAATCTTCCAGGGACAATTCCAAATGCCAGGTTTCCTTCTGCGAACCGCGTCCATTCAGTTGCGTTTTTTCTAAAATTGTTGCGGAAAAGGGACGTTTTCGGTCAAATGCCGACTTTTCGGATTTGGATAAACTGGCTGGCTGACCATTCCCATTTACCGCAGCCAAATCGGCGAAAGCGGACACGGATGAAAGCGAGTGCTGACCAGCGGCACCGTTTTGTCC
>JBBQLD010000238.1:0-7377 GCA_038327555.1 Chitinophagales bacterium | reverse complement strand
GGACTCAAAGATCCTGACGATCCATTTTGACGAAAAAAAAGTGACTCCCGGGAAGGTTCACCAAGCCGTTGCGGCGGTTGGACACGACACAGATAAAGTGCGGACAAGCGATAAGGTCTATGCCAAATTGCATGGATGTTGTCAGTACGAGCGGGCTAATTGACAAATGTTTCAAACATAGACCACCCCGAGGAAATTCGGGGTGGCGCAATGTTTCAAACCGGGCCTATGTGTTTACCTGTCTAGTAGTTTATTCTTTTACCATTTTACCGTTGCCTATTAAATTCCCTTGTGAATCCCGGACTTCTGCCCAGTACAAACCAGCCGCCAATTGCCTGCTAATAAGTTCAATATCAGGGCCAATTGCAGATTTTTGTGTGACCAATTTTCCTTGACTGTTGAAGACTTTTAGAAGCAGCGAGCCTCCGGTATTTTTCTCTACATGAATGCTTGTGCGTTCGCCGAACGGGTTGGGCCAAATTTCCAAGCCAGACTTAGCTGTTTGAGGCTCTGGCCGAAGCGTACTGGTAAGCGGACTTTCCTGGATCGTGTGCCAGGTCGTATTGGTGATGATAGGCTCGTTAAAGTCAAAATAAATGGCTGCACGGTTTTCGATGATGCTACCCAAGGGCAGCTCTGGATACGGGGCGATGCTGAACTGCACAAAACCGTGTGAGCGGGGCTCATTCACGTTGGAATCGGGCAGCATGATATTATTGAAGGTGAATGTGATGACGCCCTGTCCGCTCAGGTTCCAGGTGTAGGGTTGGCTGCTTGCGCCAACGCGGATGCTGAGCGGGTCAAGAAAAGGCGAAAGCGAGTCTTCGATTATTACAGTAAAAGCAGTGTCGGTACCCGTATTTTGGAAACGGATGAGATAATCAATGGTTTGGCCGGGCCGGATGTTGTGTTCTGCACCAGATCCAATTGGGAATCCTTGTTTGTCGTTGGGGTCATAAGACCCGATGTTTTGCATACAGGTAGTATGCCATGAAGGCTCAATGCCATTTACAGGAAATTGATTGATATAGCCCAGGCTATTAAACCCGCCACATCCTTCAGCAAAGGCCAGGGCGAGATTGGAGAAGGGGTGGCCGGGTTCCTGTTCCGATTCAATGCGCCAGGTTTTGCCGTTGGCAGGAAAATCCAATAGCATATCTTCGGCGATATCGTAATCTCCCTGACCAGAAAACAGCACAATATCGTCTTCGATGATGATGTAATCCAATATTTGTGAGTGTGCATTGCCCGTGTTTTTCAGATGGAATTGCAGCGTTGTATCTTGACAGGTCACCATAGCTTCGATGTTTGCTCCTGACCAGCTTGGCACTATGGTACAAAGCGTATCGGGAAAGCCGTGGGCCGTGACGCAATGGGTCTGGCCTAAAACAGTGGAATCGCAATTCGCATAGACGGTCAATATGATTTGATTGCATTCGCCAGCAGGAACATCGCCCACTAAGAAACGAATTGTGTTTCCGCCTAGCGTGTCATACGACTGCGAGGACCCTACTATCGTTAAGTACGGGTCGATTATAACCTCTACCCATGCACTATCGGCTGCTTCAATACCCTGATTGCAATATTCTATATACACCTCATTGTTAAAACATCGACGAAGTAGAGGAATGCCTACGTTGACCGTCAAGAGTGGACAGAAAGAGAGCGGTAATGCGACGAAATTAGCCGTGTCAGCGATGAATAATTCTGGAACATAGGCCGACATGGTATCTTCACAATATGACCACCAAATGCTATTAGGGTTTTTGACAATAACCTGATAACTGCCTGTATCCACAAAGAAAATGTAATGGCCATCTGCAACCGTGTTGCTGTAGTATTTATTTCCCTCGCTTTCTGCAACTACGATTCTGTTGTTGAGCGGTTCCTGAGCATCTGCGGTGGAACAATCAGCGTCAGCATCCACATGTACATAGCCTTCAATATAGGCACCCTCAGTGACCAGCGCGGAGGATTGATAAAATAAAGAAGGGGTTAACCAGTAGTAATTTGCGAATAGTCGTTGCCCAGGGCTGATGGCGAAGCTGCGACAATTGCCAAATGCAGCACTCGCTGTAATGTTTTGCCAGCTAAGCCCGGCATTTACAGATAGATACAACTTGTTATTTGAGAGGGCATATAAATGTCCATTTAAAGTTATAGACAGTGCATTTCGGTGAAGGCCACTATTCCCAATAAATTGGAACGAAAGTTTTTGCCAGCTATCGCCAACATCCATTGATTTCCACAACTCCATGCCTCTCGAAATGTAAATATCGCCATTTGGTGCTATGGTTGCTACCATACTATATAGAGAGGGTGAACCAAACCCTGCGCTTGATGACCAGGTAATACCATCATCGTCAGATAACATTACTATATTATCACAGTTTGCAATGATCCTGCCGGAAGGGTGAAAAGCCATGCTTTGCAAAAACGTATCTGCTATCACCAACTCCCAACTTTGCCCAGAATTGGTAGAGCGGAGTACGCCATCAACACCATTGGTATAAATTGTGCTGTCAATTGGGTTTATAAAAACCATTGGTAGAAAGAAATATAAGCCGCCAGGAGGTGTAATGTCTGTAAAGTTCTCTCCAAAATTATTGGACCACTGCAATGATTTGTCCTGAATCAAAGCTAAATTTCCAGACGAATTTACATCAAACCTGTTTTTTATAGTATATTGATTTGATATAAGATTTTGCTTGCAAAGCTGCCAATTTTCGCCCGAGTCATTGGTTTTCCATAACCCTAAATAGCTTAGGGCATAGTATTGACTGTCTGAAACAAATCTTATATCAAAGATTTGATTTGTTTTAAGACCAGTTCCTGAAAACTGCCAGGTTTTTCCATCATTATCAGAGCGAAGCAGGGCTTCCATGTACCCTTTTAATATAATACCGTTGGTACCGCCAGACAATGGTGTTATTTGCTTCAAATCTCCTCCTGCCCCGCCTTCAGCGTCTTCGACCAGTGTCCAATTTAATCCTTCATTCGCAGAAGAATACAATGCATCCGAACTTACACCACCCGTTACTTGGGCAAGTATCTTTCCGGAATTCAACACGGCAAACGTTACCTTAGAAAAAGAGATCGTAAGCACTGGTGAGAAGGTTGCGCCACCGTTTGTGGATCGGTAGATTGTTTGATTAGCACTTTTTTTGCCAAGAATAACCCCCGATGGAGTTATAAATAAATCAGTAATAAAAGCATCCGGCAAGACCTGTTCTGACCAATTTAGCCCATCATCAGTAGACCGGAAAAGGGTGTCATTCCACCGTATTGCTATTTCACCGCTAGGAGTAAAAATATTCAATTGGTCATTATATACATATAAATCAGCAGGTGTGGCGGTCCAGGTTTGCCCGTCATTCGTGGAACGCCACACCTTGGTGGAGCCTAAACTATCTGACCGAGTAGCAATCAAAACTCCGTTTTTAGTTTCGTAAAGATTCACGATTGTACTGTCGAGCGGGTTCCAGTTTTGCCCATCGTCAACCGATTTATACCACTTGATAGTGGATCCATTTGAATAGTCCTCCACTCGCAGCAGGATACTCCCGGCATTTCCTATTTTTATGAACTTGTTAAAAGCGCTGGGAAATGAGGTGCCCAAAGTTGGTAGTTGCACCCAATTTAACCCGGCATCATCGGAGCGGTAAACGTGCCGTGGGTCTCCAACAGCATAGAGCGATCCATTGCTGGTTTGGGTAATGAGATCCGAACCACCTCCAAAAGGCCCTTTCGCTTCCTCCCAAAAATTATTCTGAGCAAAGAGTGCAATTGAAATAAAATTCAAGTACCAGAAGAACAGTATCTTTTTCATAAGCCAGTGCATTGTATTAAAATGAGAGAAAGTTGAAAAGGGTATTACCTACACCCGCATTCATTAGGGTAAAGTAAGGCAAATGCTTCCCAGGTAGGGTTTTCCGGATTGTTTGTACGAACTGAATCGATTAAACGTGTTTCAGCCAGCCAGGCACTGGTGTCGCAGGCCGTAAGCTCGGTCCTTTCTTCGTATGATTTGCAGTTCGAGAATTTCCATTTATTTGGAATCTTTGGATCAGGGCATGCTAGAAAGGTATAATAGATGACATGGGTGCAAGTTAATCTTGAATCCAGACAAGTTGCCGTTCTGGTACAAGAAGCTGCCAGGAGGATTTGAAGAACGATTATTAGGTTTTTCATAATTAAGACTTGTTGAGTGTTTTGTTCGAGTATAAGATCAACACTGCAAATGTCCGATGGCCCTACCGAGCTAGCAAATACAAAAAACAAGCAAAGCCGAAATTATTATTTGATAAATAATTGATTTGCAATTATTTAAGTAGATATTTGCCGATATTATTATTCAAACCAGACCAGCTCCATTTCCCCGTATCAACAAAAAACATGACTACCTCGCTCCTCATCCGTGCTTTCCAACAGCTTTCTGCCAAAGAATCAAGCGCTTTGGTGGAGTATGTACGCAGCCCGCTCTTCAACCGCCGCCCTGAAGTCACCCGCTTATGCGAGCACCTGGCTGCACATATTGGCAAGCCCGCACAAAAGGCATTTGAAGCGCAAAAGTTATTTGAAGCCGCTTTTCCAGGGGAAGTTTATGACAATCACCGCTTGCGTCATGGAATGTCTTATGCCCTGAATGCGCTTCGTCAATACCTTGCACTGCTCGAATGGCAGTCTGACAAAGCCGAACAGCACCAAACCTTAGTCCGCGCGCTCCGCAACCGGGGCATGGACAAACTCTTCGGTAAAGCCCTCGATAAGGCCGCGACCCAAGGCGAAAAACAGACCGAACGAGACGCTAAACACCATTTTCACCAATACCAACTCCATCAGGAAAAACTGGAGCATAAGGCGCGCAGCGAGCGCTCCGCTAGTCTTAACCTCCAGCCTCTGCCAGACGAATTGACCACTTTTTATGTAAGCGAAATGCTGCGGCACGCTTGCTCGGCTCTGATGCACCAGGCTGTGGCGGGACAAACCTATCACATGCAGCTCCTGGATGCCATCCTGGGTGTGGTAGAACGCGGGCACATGCTCGAAACCCCCGCGGTTGCAGTTTATTATCACGCTTATCGGATGCTTCAGTTGCCAGAGGAAGACCAGCCTTTTCAGCATTTGAAACAATTGCTGAGCCAGCACGAAGGGCGTTTCGGCCAGGAAGAAATGCGCGGGCTTTACCTCATGGCCATCAATGGTTGCATTCGCCGAATGAACGCCGGAAAACGGGTTTACATCCGCGAAGCATTTGAGGTGTACCGGGTTGCATTGGAGCGAAACTTCCTGACAGAGAACGGTTTTTTATCCAGTTTTACTTTCAAAAACATCATACGCGCCGGGGCTGCCTTGGGTGAACATTCCTGGACGGAGCAATTTATTGAGCAATATAGAAACACCCTGCATCCCCGCGAACGCGACAATGCATACCGATACAACCGAGCCTTCCTGTTTTTCCAAAAAGGCGATTATGCGCAGGCGATGCCGCTGCTTCAACAAGTGGAGCTTGAAGACCCGCTCAATAACCTCCACGCCCGTCGGATGTTGGTACGGAGTTATTATGAACTCGGGGAGCAAGATGCGCTGGAATCCCTTTTGCAAAGTTTTGGGACTTATCTGAACCGCCAGAAAAACCTTGGATATCACCAGGAACTCAACCTGAATTTTGTGCGCTTTATGCTCCGAATGATCAAACTCAACGCCCGCGATGAAACCGCAAAAGCATCCCTTTTAAAGGATATTGTCTTTGAAAAACAGCTTGCGGAACGAGAATGGTTGATAGAAAAAATGAGCGCCTGAGTGGATAGAATTCCTTACTTTTCCTGCAAAAATTATCAATTATGGCAAGCGCATCAAAAAAAGCACTGATTCTGGGGGCTTCCGGCCTGGTTGGAAGCGAACTGTTGAAACAATTACTGGAAAGTGATCGGTATGATCAGGTCGTATCACTGGGCCGTCGACCACTGGATATTCAGCACCCCAAACTCATACAGGAAACCCTTGATTTTGACCAGCCCGATCCTGCCAGGATCGTAGGAGATGACCTGTTTTGTGCCTTGGGTACTACTCTTAAAAAAGCGGGCTCTAAAGAGGCTCAATACCGGATCGATTGCCTTTATCCCTACGAGATTGGGCGCATTGCGAAACAAAACGGAGTATCTGGCTTCTTGCTGGTATCTTCTGTCGGAGCCGACGCCAATTCCTCCAATTTTTACCTGCGTACCAAGGGTGATCTTGAAAAACGGATAGAAGAACTTGGATTTGAAAGTTTTGTAGCGGCAAGGCCTTCCTTCCTTTTAGGCGATCGGACAGAATTTCGATTGGGAGAAAAGATCGGTATTGTGTTGGCAGGAATTCTTGCTCCCATCATACCTAAAAAATATCGGGGTGTCCAGGCGGCTACCGTAGCGAAACACTTGATCCGGGCAGCCAAGGCCCATTTGAAGGGGACGCACTTTTTGGAGAACCCGGTGTTGATTGGGGATGTTTGAAGGAGGCAGCCTGATCTCAATTTCTCAGGCAGACACACTTTTTGGGGCACTATCAAGCTTCGCGGCAGCGTGCGTTTATCTTGGGGATTGGGGTAGCTTGGTGCGAACGAGGCACTGAACAACCTATAGCATCACAGCCATTGGAAGCGAGCGAGTTCAGGCTATTTTCACCTCCATTGCATTTATTCCTTTTTTGCCGCGCTCTGTATTAAAAGTGACGACATCGCCTTCACGGATGTTGTCTATCAAACCAGAGACGTGAACAAAAAACGCTTCGTTTGTGGCGTTGTCGAGGATGAAACCAAAGCCTTTGTCTTCGTTGAAAAACTTTACAGTTCCTGTATGCGTAATTTGTGTTGTTTTGTTATAGTTTCAAAGTGAGTACCACGCTCGGCTGCCCCTATTGTTGGTGTTCTCGGGCACTAAAGACGTAGCCGCACTTAGTCGGCTATGAGAGGCAGTGCATAGAAAGTGGCGATATTATTATAGCTTTTCTATTTCCACTTTAGCCAGGCCAGTAAACTGAATAATTTCCTCTATCGGTACATCTACCATTTTCATTCGACGAGCAATTCCAATATTGTATTCTTTCTTTGCTAATGCTTTTCCCGCATCGAACGCGGTATCCACCATATTTTTCAAATCGCGGTAATATTTCAGGCTCTTTTCATATTTATGTTTTTAAACTGGCGTAAGATTAGCGATCTCGGGAGCTTCGAATAGTTTCTGAAAACCAGGATCATGAAGCTCCCTTGGTTGGATTTGCAAATAGGGAAGTTGTTGCAATATGTACATCCACTTGTCAAAATTGTTTTCCAAGTCGTCTTCGACACTCAGTAGGCTTGAAAGCGTGGTCATAGAGGATGGAATGTTTTATTATATA
>JBBQLD010000237.1:0-7429 GCA_038327555.1 Chitinophagales bacterium | reverse complement strand
AATGAGAAAATCGTGAGTTTGTCATGTCGTAGCGCAGCGAAGACATCCACACAAGCCATGATTCCCGAGATGCTTGGCCATGATGAAAGAAAAAGCTTGGCTTGTGTGGATGTCTTCGCTTCGCTACGACATGACAACTCATGGAAAACGTTGCTGTATAATATGAAGACAGGTAACTTTTCTAAAGAAATATGTACCCTTTGAAATTTATTTGCAGTACTGAGATCAACTTGAAACTTGTTACTCTATTTTGTTGACGCTTCGCGCAATTACTTCACGGTAGTATTCCTCGTATTCAGGCAGGATATTTTCGATGTCAAATCGTTGGGCTTGTGCCAGTGCATTGGCTCGAAATTGGTTCAGCATTGCTTCACTTTGTAAAAGTTCGATGGCAAATTTCGCCATTTCAGTCACATTTCCAACTTCACTTAGGAAGCCTGTTACCCCGTGAATATTAACCTCTGGCAAGCCTCCACTGTTCGAAGAAATAACGGGCACTTCACAGGCCATAGCCTCCAGTGCTGCCAGACCAAAACTTTCACTTTCAGAAGGAATGAGGAAAAGATCGCTGATGGCGAGTAACTCTTCAATGGCATCCTGTTTGCCAAGAAACCGTACATCGTTGCCGATCCCCAGCTCTCGGCAAAGTTGTTCAGCGTTTTGACGTTCCGGGCCATCGCCGATCATCAAGAGTTTGGAAGGTACTTTCTCGTTTATTTTTTTGAAAATGCAGACCACATCTTGCACCCTTTTTACTTTCCGAAAATTGGAGGTATGCGCCACAATTCGCTCTCCATTCGGGGCGATTATTTTTTTGAAATGCTCCTTATTTGTTTTTCTAAAACGTTCAAAGTCAATGAAGTTGTAAATAACCCGAATATCTCGCTCAATCTTGAACAACGCCAAAGTATCATCTTTCAAACTTTGTGAAACAGCCGTCACCCCGTCACTTTTATTGATGCTGAACTCTACCACAGGCGCAAATGCCCGGTTGTTGCCCACAAGGGTAATATCCGTACCGTGCAGGGTTGTGACCACCGGGATATACCGCCCCTTTCCAAGCAGAATTTTTTTGGCCATATACGCTACTGCTGCATGTGGAATGGCATAGTGAACATGCAGAATATCCAAATTTTGATAGTGAACGACGTCCACAATTTTGGAGGCCAAGGCTGTATCGTAAGGCGGATATTCAAAAAGTGGATAGTCCTCACTATCCACCTCGTGGTAAAAAACATTGGCTTGAAAATGCGCTAAACGCACAGGACGGCGGTAGGTGATAAAGTGAATTTCGTGGCCTTTTCTGGCCAGACCTAGACCAAGTTCTGTGGCTACAACGCCAGAACCGCCGTAAGTAGGGTAACAAACAATGCCGATTTTCATAGCGGGAAATATACTTCAGTAAGGATAATTTAAAGGGGTGCTGTGAATAAAAAAGGGGGATCTTAATGCTTGTGCTTGCCTCGAAATTTTTTCTCACCGGCCTCCACCGCTATTTCAAGGTGATTTGCTGCAGGCGGAATAGGGCAATTAAACCCATCGCTGAACGCACACCAGGGGTTGTAGCATTTGTTGAAATCAACCTGGATAAATGTCCCGATAATATCAGTTTGCCTAAGGTCGATATAGCGCCCACCGCCGTAAGTTTCCTCCCCATTCGTAAAATCTTTGAACGGCAGAAAAAGATAGTCGCGGTAAAGCGAATCCTGCACCAAGCGAAGGTTTTGGTAAATATTTAGCGTTTGTGCTTTGCCTTCAAACTCAAATTTCATAATTCCATACTGCACATAATCGCGTTTTTGGCCGCTGTAAGTAATCATTTCAAAAGGCTTGGCCTCCGGGGTTCTTTCAAATTTTGCCAGAGGGATAGCCCATAAAACGTTTGGCTGAAAAAAATCGAGGAAAGCCGTGTCTGAAGCGGTTAAAGGCGAGCGTGCTTGCGTGAGGAAATCGGCTTTATACTTGGCACGATGTTCGGCAAGTTGTTTGTCATAATCTCCATGCACCTCCTCAGGCTGGGCATAAGCGCCTAAAGGCAAAATCATCCAACCTGCGAAAAGAAGAAAATAGGTCAAAGTGTATTTCATAATCGATGGATTTAGCGTTTACTAACACTGTTTCGGGTAATTTGGCGCTGACGGCTACATTTGAACCGTATCACATCATCAGACCGTAGTGCCTGATGTTTGGTTGCGCGGCCTTGAACTCGAGCGCGCCATTTTTTCCAATTACGCAACTGCATTTCATGCTTCATCAGTCGAATCACTTCGGCTTCCGTGAGTCCAAATTGAAATTCGATGGCCTCAAAAGGCGTCCTGTCCTCCCAAGCCATTTCAATGATCCGATCAATGGCAATGTCGGTTAAATTGTGTTTCAAATAAAGTTCTTTCATACCCGGTGCAAATGAAGCTCCAAAACAAACACAATTCCAACTTTGTTGTCCGCCAAATCAACATCGTACCTTTGTCCACTTATGACACCTGCTCCGCAACCAACAACACCCGACGATCCGACCGCAGTCAGTAGAAAAAAAGACCACATCGAACTGGCCTTCCGCAGCCGTGTGGAATCTGGCGAATTAGATCCTCGTTTTTACTACGAACCTTTACTCGCTGCGCACCCCGCACCCGGTTCGCTCGTTCCGTTTTCTTTTTTAGGCAAAACCTTACGCGTACCCGTTTGGGTATCGTCTATGACGGGTGGCACGGCCCTGGCTGGGAGAATTAACCATAATCTTGCTCGAGCCTGCGGTGAATTTGGCATGGGCATGGGGCTTGGCTCCTGTCGCCAACTTTTGTACACAGAGGAGTATTTGCCAGACTTTGATGTTCGTGACTTGATGGGGCCAGATTTGCCGCTTTATGCCAATCTAGGCGTGGCACAGATTGAAACCTTGTTTGAGCAAAAAGAGCTTGAGCGCATCCCAATGTTGCTCCAAAAACTCAGGGCCGATGGACTAATCGTTCACGTCAACCCTTTGCAGGAGTCTATGCAGCCAGAGGGCGATATTTTTAAACGTGCCCCCTTGGAAATTATACAAGAATTGCTGCAAATCTTTGATTTTAAGATCATTGTCAAAGAAGTTGGGCAGGGTTTTGGGCCAAAAAGTTTGCGGGCATTGTTGCAATTGCCTTTGGCAGCCATAGAATTTGCAGCAGCTGGAGGCACCAATTTCTCCAAACTCGAACTTTTGCGTAGCGATGCAGCCAAGTTCGCCATTTTTGAAAAAATAGCCGCCGTGGGCCACACCGCTCCCGAAATGCTTGACTGGACAAACGCCCTTAAAATGGAACTGAGCGAGCGCTGTCGCACCCCAAATCTGATCCTTTCTGGCGGGGTGACGGACTTTTTGGACGGCTATTATTTAACCCAAAAATCTGCGCTCCCAGCAGTTTATGGGCAAGCCTCCAGTTTTTTGAAACACGCGCAAGGCGATTATGCCGAACTTCACGCCTATATTACTGCGCAAGTGCGGGGTCTGGAACTGGCTGGGGCTTTTTTGAACGTAAAATGATTCAAAACCGCAGAGGCTCGGAGACGCAAAGCAGATAACTTCATCTTTGCGTCTCCGCGCCTGTGCGGTGAATTTTTAAGGTATGACTAAAACGATAAATGGCTTTTCAAAACTTTCCAAAATCGAGAAAATCAAGTGGTTAGCCGAGCATTTTTGTGCGGATGCTGCTTCTGCCGAGCTCGATTTCAGCACTTGGAAACATCCAGATACTGCAATCCAAAACGTAATTGATGGCTTTGCCGAAAACACCATTGCCAACTATGCTTTGCCGTACAGTATCGCGCCCAACTTCCTGATCAACGGCATTACCTATGCTGTGCCCATGGTGATCGAAGAAAGCAGTGTGGTAGCAGCAGCAAGTAGCGCGGCCAAATTTTGGCAAGAACGTGGCGGGTTCCACGCCGAAGTGTTGGGCACCGTGAAACTCGGACAAGTGCATTTTTACTGGCCAGGAAATCCAGAGAAACTTCGTGCCCTTTTTCCCGAATTGAAGGCCCAACTTTTGGACGCTTGCGGTGATTTAACCGCAAACATGAAACAACGTGGAGGCGGAATCTTAGGGCTCGAATTGCTCGATTTTGAAGCTGTTGAGCCCGGATATTATCAACTTCGTGCATCTTTTGAGACCTGCGACAGCATGGGCGCGAACTTTATCAATTCGATTCTTGAACGTTTTGCAGGCGCACTCGAAGATTTTTTCACCCTCTTCCCCGGCCTTACTGACGCAGAGCGAGATGCCGAAGTTATCATGTCTATTCTCAGCAATTACACCCCGAATTGTCTGGTGCGGGCTTGGGTCGAATGTCCGATTGATTCGTTTGCAGATCTTGCCCGTTCGCAGGGCATGGATGCCTCTACGCTGGCCCATAGATTTGCGCGCGCAGTTCGTATCGCACAGATTGACCCTTATCGGGCTACTACGCACAACAAAGGAATTTATAACGGAATCGATGCCGTGGTACTCGCTACAGGCAACGATTTTCGCGCCATCGAAGCTTGCGGACACACGTATGCCAGCCGAGATGGACAATATAGGAGCCTGAGCAGCTGTACCGTACGCGACGGCATTTTTCGGTTTGAACTGGAAATCCCGCTCGCACTGGGTACCGTAGGGGGCTTAACCTCGCTTCATCCACTAGCCAAACGCTCGCTCGAAATACTGGGCAACCCCTCGGCCCGCGAATTGATGTGTATCACAGCAGTGGTTGGGCTGGCACAGAATTTTGGCGCGGTACGTTCGTTAATCACCACGGGCATTCAGAAAGGGCACATGAAAATGCACCTCACGAATATCTTAAACCATCTTGGCGCAAATGCTGAAGAAGCTGCTGCAGCACAGCATTTCTTCCAAAACCAAACTGTTAGTTTTAGCGCAGCACGGCTTTTTTTGGCAGAAAAGCGACCCCAACAACCAGCCTGAATTCCGGATAATTTTCAGAAAAAGCAGCATCTCGGCGACATTATGCTAGCGTCAGCGTTCAAAGTTTTTCAGAACCGCGCAGCGGTGGCATTATTACGGCGATATAATGACACCGCTACGCGGTTTTTATGCCTACAACGCCCTTTTGGGCTACCAAAATGACACCGCTACACGGTTTTTATGCCCACAACGCCCTTTTGGGCTACCAAAATGACACCGCTACGCGGTTTTTATGCCCACAACGCCCTTTTGGGCTACCAAAATGACACCGCTACGCGGTTTTTATTGAAACCCTAATATCGAAAACTATCCAAAACGCATGTTAAATTAGTCGCGAAATGTCCAACCCTATGTAAAGTTATTTGGTATCAGGAAGCTTAAGCGAACCAAGCGGTATCTTTATCGCTCGTTCTTCAATTTTTCAACGAATTTAAACTAAACCATGAAATTAAGAATCATCACAATTGCTGCTTTTTTCACACTTCTAGCTTCGTCGCTATCCTGGCAAGGCTGTAAAGATGACGAAATAAAAGGGCCAGACTGTACCCTTCCAAATGCCAACTTGTCTTACACCTTAAATATCAAAGGTATCATTGACCAGTACTGCCTCAGCTGCCACTCCGGCTCTGGCCCAGGCCCGGACAATTATGCCACCTATGAAGGCATCAAACCTCACCTCGACGAAGGTCACGTGCTAGATCGCGTGGTTATTAAAAAGGATATGCCTCAAGGGGGAGGTCTAAGCCAGTTGCAACGCGATAGCATCAACTGCTGGATTGCTGCGGGGTATCCAAAATAGGGTTACTGAGCAATGCATATTTTAAAAGAGATCATTTGACCCGTTCAAGTGGTCTCTTTTATTTTTTATGAAGAACAGTGTTTGCGTAACTTGCCGCCCCGAGTTGGCCGCTATGGTATCCACATCGCCCGGTTCAACAGTATTCTCGGGGTAAATAGCTTCTGATTATCAATGATTCGTGCAGAGAAAATACTCAAAACATTTGGGGAACAACAGGTGCTGAAAGGCATTGACTTCCTGTTTGAGGCAGGGAAAAACAACCTGATCATCGGGCGTTCTGGTGCAGGAAAAACTGTGTTGCTTAAAATCCTGGTTGGATTGCAAGTGCCATCCAGCGGTATTGTTTGGTACGACGATGTAAACTTCACTGCCCTTGGCAAAGAAGGCATGCGTGCCATCCGCATGAAAATCGGGATGCTTTTCCAAGGTTCGGCATTGTTTGATTCACTCACGGTAGAGGAGAATATCCGTTTCCCGTTGGATATGTTCACGCCAATGACACTCAAAGAAAAAGTGGAGCGGGTAAACTATTGCCTCGAACGGGTAAACCTTGGTGGCAACAACAAAAAATATCCCTCAGAGCTTTCTGGAGGTATGCAAAAACGCGTCGGCATAGCACGCGCCATTGTGCTCAATCCAAAATATCTTTTTTGTGATGAGCCAAACTCCGGCCTCGACCCAAAGACGGCCATCATGATTGATGAGCTCATCAGCAGCATCACGGAGGAGAATAATATCACCACCGTCATCAACACCCACGATATGAACTCGGTGATGGAAATTGGGGACAACATCTGTTTCCTCCACGAAGGTCGCCTGGAATGGAGCGGCACTAAGGAGCAGGTATTGGCCAGCGACAATGAGAATCTTCAGTCGTTCATTTTTGCTTCACCGTTTTTGCAGAAACTTCGGAAATCTGCGCTGGGAAAGTAGCTTCCATGGCTATTTATAACCTTTCTAATATTCTAATTATACATTAGACTTGTTGCGGTGGATGGCTTTGGCGGGTAAAAAGTCCTTTTTCCGAGTGCCTTCGTTAAATTTTTCGCCGAATATGCCCGATTCCGACTGCAAAATTTGCCTAGGCATTCGAAAAAATGACAAATTTCCCCACTCAAAGCCCTCCACCGCAACAAGTCTATTACCTGGACAGAATTTGAGGCCTTTTCCACTTTTTTGTAAAAAAATGGAAAAGGCCTTTAACTTGAACTAGTATCGTGTCAAGTAGTTGGCGGTGGTTCATTTTCGCCTCCCCATTTTTGAAAATGTTGCAGAAATCAGCACTGGGAAAGTAATTTTGGGGCTATGAAACCAAGTCTAGCCCTTATGGAGCGTATGCTCTTCTTTGTCTTGCTGGCGCTTAACCTCGTGCCACTTTGGTCGGTTCATTATTTCCTTACGGGGGATGGGCCTTGTCACCTGTATAACGCTAAAGTACTCGTAGACTTCTTTCAAGGCGGTGATGCAAAGGTATTTTACGCCCCCTGGATGTACCTGAATACCGCTTTAGAGCCAAACTGGTTTGGGCATGCCACCATGGCGGGGCTGATGAGCCTGGGATTCCAGCCCTATCTGGCAGAGAAGTTTTTACAGACGTTTTATGTTTTAGCCTTTGGTTTGGGTTTGCGGTTTATGATCCGCCAATTGAACCCCAATGGCTTGTTTTTGAGCACTTTTGGACTGCTGCTTAGTTATC
>JBBQLD010000236.1:0-7458 GCA_038327555.1 Chitinophagales bacterium | reverse complement strand
TAAGAAACTAAGGGCCACTAAGCGTTACGCCCACTGAACGACCCTTAGTTACTTTTTTTAAACACTAAGAAACTAAGGGCCACTAAGCGTTACGCCTACTAAACCCCTCTTAGTCTTAGTGACCCTTAGTTCCTTAGTGTTGCCTCCACTAAACCCCTCTTAGTCTTAGTGCTTCTTAGTTCCTTAGTGTTTAAAAAAAACCCTACTTCCTTAGTGTTGCCTCCACTAAACCCCTCTTAGTCTTAGTGCTTCTTAGTTCCTTAGTGTTTAAAAAAAACCCTTAGTTCCTTAGTGTTTTAAAAACATCGAAACAGTTCCTTTTTTAGGCTCAAAAAAGTGACAAAACCCCAGCCAATGAACCGATTTACCCATAAATACTTCTTTTTGCACCAATGATTGGTGGTGCTAACGAGTTGCAATCAAACAAAGAAAGCTATTTCTGAATCAAAATTTTTTGTACCCTATTCCCATGCTGCAAAAAATACACGCCTGGAGACCAATCATTTACCCTGATCTGTTCCTGGCTATTTGCCGGAATCATTCCCTGCCAAACCAGGCGACCATCTGTGTTGGTTATTCGCGACAGGATGGAACCTGACTGCAAATTTTGCAGAAACAACTGTTCGTTCACCGGGTTCGGGAAAGCTTTTAAACCGGGTTCGGTCTGTGTTGAAGTGCTCAAGGTACCCGGTGTATGGAGACTAAAAAAAACATCTACAAAATTGCTTTGGTTGCCTTCTTCGTTTACCCGAAACCAAATCCAGGTTGCTCCAGGAGTATTTCCGGGCTGAACGATCAGCTTTAAATACGGCTGAATGGTATCGTAAACGGCACTCATCAATCCATTGGAAGGGATACCAATGTAGCAGAGCCCGTAATCACACAAATCTGCATCCCAAGCCTGTGGCAAATTAGATTCTATTAGCCGCCAGCGTAGGCGCAGGCTGTCGCCACCAGGGTTGTTGAAATAGATATAGCACTCGTTGGCCTGATCAAACTGAACTTCTTTTATGAGCATCGAACCAGGCGTTGCATTAAAAGTTTGGGCAAACGAGGCGTTGGCCAAACAAACACACAAAATAAGCAACAGGCGTGTACGCATACTTGACAATAATTTTGGAAGCCCTGACTTTAATCTAAATCGGAAGATATGAACACTACCTTGCAACTTGGGTGAATTTTGTTGCGCTGTTTTGGCAATAACTGGACAAATGGGCCTTAAACCAATTTGAAGCAATCAAACCTTAGCCCTCAAAAAACGTAACCCAAAAAAAATCCTCGCCAAGCACAACGCTCAACGAGGAAGAAAAAAACTCTATCTATGCTTCTTAACTTGTGATCACACCATATCATCATCGGAGTGGATGACCAAAATAGGAATGTCACTACTTGCTAGAACTTCATTGGTGACACTTTTGTGCAGTATATTATCCCAAAAAGCACGTTGGTGGGTCACGAACACCATAAGGTCAATTCGATGGTAAAAAGCATATTCGTAGAGTGCGCCGACAATGTCTTCACTCACCATTTTGGTAAAAAGGAATGGTTTGGTATATCCTGAATCGTCAAAGCTAGCTTCAAAACGCGCCCGCTGTACCTCAAGATCTGCTTCTCCGCCCGGCCCTACATGTACAAAATGGATTTGCCCATCAAAGCGCTTGGCAAACGAAACCGTTTGTTTTACTGACAGTGGATTGAGTGAATCAAAGTCGCTGGCATACAAGATATTTTCAAAGCCCCTGAATTCGGCTTCTTTTGAAATAAATAGCACCGGGCAATGAGCACTTCTTGACACTTCGACGCTTACCGAACCAAACAGTTTTTTACCGAGTCCACCGCGGCCAGTGGCGCCCAACACAAGCATATCCGTGTGCCGGGAATACTCCGCAAGTGCAACATCTGGTGCCCCATAGATTACTTTTGACAGGATGTTCGGCGTTTTATTTTTATCCTCCGAAATTTCGCCAGGTTCGCCAGGGAATCGCGCAGCTGGTTCGTATTGCACACCCAAGGCTTTCATGGTTTCGCTGACAAAAATATCCAGCTCTGAATGCATCGTTTTAGTGTAACTGGATAAAAAGCCCGAGGCCGAAGGCACATTGCCTTCAAAAATACTGTCCATCGCGTACACGATTTCCAGATCGCAATCCATTTTGCGGGCAATTTTCCATGCAAAACCCAGTGCGTTTGCAGAAACATCGCTCATATCCACCGCTACACTCAGGGTATGCAGGTGAAACAGCTTGCTTTTGAGCAGGTCTTTATTTTTCATAAGTCGGGCGATTTCATTAACCGTGGGTACAAACCCTTGCAACACCAGATCCCCTTCGATCATCAATGCTGGCAATGAACGGATACCATACATTTGAATGGCCATTGGATCTGCAATTTCTAGCACTTTACCAGCTACACCGCTGGCATCCAAAGCCAAGTGAACCCGCTCTGCTAAAAGTTGTGAAGCAGCATTGTGTTCCCCAAATATCTTGATATGCTTCTTGCCACAACCTTGACAATGACCTGTACATGCCCCCGAATCAACAGGCACGATGGTTGCAATTTCTTTCATAATTAGTCCTTGTTTTCATACACTAAGCTGGAGTCTGCGGGCACTTGTTTTGACAACGCGGCCATGATATCGAAAGGAGTAAGTATACCCACCAATTCGTTATCTTCTACTACTGGTAGTGCGTGAAAACGATTGATCATAAAAATTTCAAGTGCGACATTAATGCGATCATCTGGTGCAACTTTGCCCAAACGCTTAACCATGATTTCTTTAACCTGTGTGCGCTCCAGGCGTAGTTCGTTTACAAAACGATCCTCTTCATAATGGGAAGCACCGCCCATAAAATATTCGAAATCTGAGCGACTGACTATGCCTACGATCTCGCGAAAATGCACCACTGGGATGTGGTGGAATTTGTGGGCGTCAAAAATTTCTTTCACTCTGGTGATGGTTTCTTCTGGATCGACCGTAATCAAATGTTTGTGATCGGTCATTATGCTGGAGATTGGTGCAAAGATGTTCATAATAGAAGTAGCGTTTTTTTCTGTTGAAAGATGCCACAAAGATGGCCCTGTGGGGCTTTTTATCAAAATGATATGCATTACCTTGGCGGTTGATTGAAATCAGCAGGTGCTATGAGGAAGGTTTTTAACTTTGCTTGAAAATGAAGAAAATACTAATCATCGAAGACAATTTGGATGTCCGCGAAAACCTCGCCGAAATCCTGGCCCTAAGTGGTTACGAATCCCTCCTTGCTGAAAACGGCAAGGTCGGCGCAGCCAAAGCACAGGCAGAACTGCCTGATCTCATCCTGTGCGACATTATGATGCCCGAGCTTGACGGATATGGCGTGTTGCACATCTTAAGCAGGCAAAGCACTACTGCTGACATTCCGTTTATCTTTCTAACGGCTAAAGCCGAGAAGGAGGACTTTCGGCGGGGTATGTCGCTTGGTGCAGACGACTATATTATCAAGCCATTTGACGATGTTGTTCTGCTACAAACCATTGAAAATCGCTTAAAAAAGAGCGAACGGCTGCGCATGGCTTCCGAACAAGGGAATAACTCGCTCGAACATTTCATTGACGAAGCGCGTGCATTGGAAGCCATAAAGCACCTTTCGGAAAACCGCGAGGTGCGGCACTACAAAAAGAAAGACCTCGTATTCCGGGAAGGGGAACACCCGCGTTGGCTCTACTTCGTAGAAAGCGGCAAAGTCAAGGTATTCAAAACCAGTGAAGATGGCCGCGAACTTATTGTTAAAGTGGCGCAACAGGGCGATTTTCTTGGCTTTTTGGCCTTATTTAAAGAAGATGCTTACCCGGAGAGCGCCGCTGCACTGGAAGATTGCAGTATCAAACTCGTGCCCAAGCAGGACTTTGCCGCCCTGGTGTTTGGCAATCGGGATGTGAACGCCCGTTTTATTAAGATGCTCGCCAGCCATATTGCAGAACGCGAACAGCAACTAATTGAACTGGCTTACAATTCTGTGCGCAAAAGGGTGGCCACGTCTCTGGTTAATCTCTGCGACCAAAGTGGCCCGGTCATCCATTTGCTCCGCGAAGACCTCGCAGCCTTGGCAGGTACCGCCAAAGAGACACTCATCCGCACCCTTACCGACTTCAAAAACGAAGGCATGGTAGACATTAAAGATGGGGTGGTTACGGTACTGAAAGTGGAGAAGATGCGGGAGATGCCCAATTGACGCAGTCGTTTTGATTGATGATGGACGATTACTTGATTTTTGATTTTTGATTTTTGATGTAATCGTCAATCAAAACTACCCAGCCCCAAAATTCGAATACCTCAGCTACACCATGCGCTACCTATTTGCTTTTCTCCTCTTGATTCATGGACTCATCCACCTGATGGGTTTTGTCAAAGCTTTTAAATACGCCGAAATTAGCCAGTTGACGCAACCCATTTCAAGAACTACAGGCTTGATGTGGTTGCTTGCAGCTTTGCTTTTTTTGACTTCTACCTTATTGTTTCTGCTTCGAAAAGACGCTTGGTGGATGGTAGCAGTTCCAGCTGTGCTGATTTCCCAAGGGCTCATTTTTGCAAGCTGGCAGGATGCTAAATTTGGATCCATAGCGAACATTATTGCGCTACTGGGTATCGCGATGGCTTATGGCACCTGGAGTTATTTCAAGACCTATAAAAACGATGTCGCAGCTGCTATGCAACACCCTAGTTCCATTTCCGCTGCGCTATTAACCGAAGCAGATTTGCAGGAATTGCCCGAACCTGTGCGCAAATACCTTCGGCTTACGGGTTCCGTTGGAAAACCTAAAGTCGCGAATTTTAAAGTTGAATTCACGGGCCAAATTCGAAAAAATGAGCAATCTGAATGGATGCCATTTACGTCGGAGCAATATAATTTTATGGAGCCTGCCACCCGGCTGTTTTTCATGAAAGCGACCATGAAACACCTTCCAGTAGCCGGGTATCATCATTTCAAAAATGGAGCAGCGGTTATGGATATCCGATTGCTTTCCCTTTTCAAAGTTCAATACCAGGCTGGGAAAGAGATGGACATTTCAGAAACGGTAACTTTCTTCAACGATATGTGCTGTATGGCACCTGCCACGCTGATTGATAAACGAGTGAAATGGCTGGAAACCACTGGGAATAAAGTTCGGGCTTCCTTTACCAACAAGGACATTACGATCAGTGCCTGGCTTTTTTTTGATGATCGTGGCATGTTGCTCAATTTCATTTCTGAAGATCGTTATGCTGCTTCAGCAGACAATACATTTCAAAAATTGCCCTGGTCAACCCCCATTAAGGAATATAAGACCATAAACGGTCAGACACTTTCAGGATATGCGGAAGCGATTTATGCCTATCCTGAAGGAGATCTATGCTACGGTACGTTCAGAACCACCAATATCAAATATAATTCCACGGAATTTTAATCAACCTATGGATTGGCTACAATCACTCAACACCTTGCTTACACCTGCCTTTATTAGTCTCCTGGTATCTGCTGGGATAGGGCTGATCATTGGTTTGGAACGGGAGTTCAATACCCACGATGACCCTGCTCATGTGGGCGGTATCCGCACTTTTGTGTTGGTGGCTATTTTGGGCAATGTGGCCGATTGGATTTCTACACAAACCAGTTCAGAAATACTTGTCACGGCATTGGCTGGCTTTATCTTGCTCGTCATCGTCGCTTATTACGTACAAACTCAAAAAGGAAAATTTGGTCTAACTACAGAGGTTGCGCTCTTGCTGACCTTTCTTTTGGGCGTCGCCAATTCAAAGGGATTGACCCAGGAATCGCTGACAATAGTGGTCTTGGTGACAACAGTGCTTTCCCTAAAAGAACAATTGCACGGTTTTATTAAGCAGATCACAGAGGAGGAATTATTCGCGTTCATCAAGTTTATTGTACTGGCATTGCTCATTTTGCCTGTTTTACCTACAAATGGTTTCGGTCCAGAAAACGCATTGACCGCGCGAGACTTGGGATACATCGTAGTGCTGGTGTTATCCATCAGTTTTTTGGGGTATTTGCTGTTGAAATTTGGCAGTCCGCAAAAGGGCATTTTGCTTACGGCCATTATCGGTGGCTTATTTTCCTCGACCATGATCGCCTGGGTATTTTCCTCCAAAAGCAGAGAGCGCGCCGATCTTTCGCCCGCCTTTGGGTCCGGGATTGTACTGGCTTCTTCTATAATGTTTGTTCGCGTCTTTATCTGGGCATCCATTTTTGCTTTCCCGGTGGCAAGGGAGTTGTTTTTACCACTCTTGCTGATGCTCTTGGTTAGTTTGATCCCAACCTGGCAAGTGCTGCGGCAACACAAACCCGAAAAGAACGTCACACCCCTTACCCCCGGAAATCCCTTAGACATTAAAAACGCTATATTTTTTGTATTCCTCTATATTGGCATCACTTTTCTAATGTCGACCGCTCGACAATGGCTCAGCCCTGCGATGACTTATATTTCCGGGGCGGTAGCAGGGATTGCCGACATCGATGCCATATCGATTTCCACCGCCAAATGGGCCGCTACACCCTCCGGGCAAAGCAGAGAAGCAGCCATCATCATTTTGATTGCGGTAATGTCCAACTCGCTTTTCAAATGGTTGGTTAGTGTATTTCGTGGCCATCCAGCCTTGAGAAAGCCTGTTGGTACAGGCTTTGGTTTGGTGTTGCTCGTCGGATTAGGTTGGCTGATATTCTGGCTGATTTAGTTCATATCATGCTCAATACTGAGCGTTATCATTGGCAGCAGTAATCTTTCACTTTCACCTTTGTGCAAAATTAGTATGCCATGAAAAACGCAATGTCCACCCGATTAAAAGGGTATAATGTTTCCCCCAACGCAGACTACCAGGATGCTAGAATCGAATGGTATCTGGGCTAAAATCGCTGAAATAGCCATGAAAAAAACAATAAAAATCTTACTTCCAGCCCTTATTGCGGCAATGTTCCTGCTCAGCAGTTGTTCTCCTTTCACCAAGGTTTATTCCGAAGAAGAGCCGGGCGTAAAACTTACCCAATTTCATACCTACAACTGGCTGGACAATACCACCATCAAACAGGGCAATTCAGGGCCAGAATGGCTTTCCTCCGACACACAGAGAAAAATCCGCGCTGCTGTGGAAGTAGAAATGGGCCATTTCGGCTTCAAACCTTGCGATGAGAAGCCCGATTTGATGTTGCACTATCATGTGATAGTCAAAAACGAAGTCTTGTATGTGCGTGACTGGACTTGCGGAGGGGTATTTGAAACACCTGGTCAATACGACCGCTGCAACCGGGTTGAGCCCGTGCATTACCGCGAGGGCACCTTAATTCTAGACTTTATTGAAACCAAAAATGGCAATCAGGTTTGGCGGGGCGCGGCGATCGGTGTATTGGAAAATTTGAGACCAGAAGAAGCCGATGCTCGGATCAAAGCATCCGCTAAAGCTATTTTTAAGAAATACCCGGAGAAGCC
>JBBQLD010000235.1:0-7485 GCA_038327555.1 Chitinophagales bacterium | reverse complement strand
GAGACAAGGGTAGTAAACAAAATTCAAACGGCCAAGCATCGCGATAAAATTTAACAATGGCCCCTACATTTCTTTTAAAAATCAACCAGCTCGATCTCAAAAATAAGCGGCGCATTGGCAGGAATACTTCCTCCTGAACCACTTGGGCCATAGCCCAGTGCGGAAGGCACGAAGAAGGTGCCTTTTCCACCTTTTTGTAATAATGGAATGCCTTCCTGCCAACCTTGAATGAGGTTTCCTAGCAGGAAGGTGCGCGGCGTGCCGGTGGTTTGATCAAAGATTTTTTCGTTTTTCAAAAGCTTACCGACATAATTTACTGAAACCATACTTGAAAGTGCAGGATGGCCGCCGGAGCCTGGCGTCGTAATAATGTAATGCAAACCAGAGGCAGTGGATTCGGCAGTCAGGTTGCGATCGGCGAGGTAATCCTTGATTTTTTCGATATCGGCCTGAAGTTGTTGTTCATCGGTCAGTCCTTTTTCACAGGAGACTAAAAAGAGCGTGATGAAGGCAAAAAGTAAGTAGCGCATGGTGGGTATTTGTTTATTAGTGGATGTGTTTATTGGTGGATTCGGTTATGCGGGGATTTTGGGGAGGCAAAAATAGGAAGCCCGCCCCAAAGTTTCACTTCGGCGCGGGCTTCCTGCTGTACTTTCTATATGAACATGATTTTTGGATAGCATCCACCTTTAGTTCTCAAATAAAACCGCGTAGCGGTGCCATTTCTGTAGCCCAATAGGGCGTTTGTGAGGTTAAGAACGGCGTAGCCGTGACATTTTTAGGTCGAAATAATGCCACGGCTACGCCGTTCTGAAAAAATTTAAACGCTGGCGCTACCAAAATGTCGCCGCTCTGCGGCTTTAATTGGTATTTTGTCCTGGACCTCGCAAAAAATCACATTATATTATGTATGAAATTCGCCACAATGACCTAATGACCAATGACTAATGACCAATGACCAATGACCAATGACCAAAATACCTCACCCCAAGTAAGACTTCAAATTCTCGCTGTGAATTTTGCGCAGGCGACGAATACCGCGTTCCTTAATCTGTCGGACTCGTTCGCGAGTGAGACCATAGAGCTCCGAAATTTCGTCTAATGTAAGCGCTGTGCGACCATTGAGGCCATAATACGCCCCGATAATTTCTGTTTCCCGAGGCGAAAGTGAAATGAGGCCTTGTGCCACTTCTTCCCGAAGCGATTCGGCCATGAGCGAAAAATCAGGATCTTCGGTATTATCGGGCACCATTACGTCTAGCATCGTAGCGTCACCTTCTTCGGTACCTGGAAGGGGAGCATCCAACGAAACGTGCCGAGAACCGCTGTGTATGAGTTGTTGAATCTCGCGTTCGCTCATTCCGAGTAATTCGCCCAATTCTTCGTCTGAGGGTTCCCGTTCAAATTCTTGAACGAAAGAAATATATGCCTCATTTACCTTATTATAAGAGCCCACTTTGTTTAGCGGCATCCGCACAATTCGACTATTTTCTACAATAGCCTGCAAAATGCTCTGGCGAATCCACCAAACTGCGTATGATATGAATTTGAAACCTTTGGTTTCGTCGAAACGACGGGCTGCCTTGATCAAGCCAACATTACCCTCGTTGATCAGATCGGAGAGGCTTAGGCCTTGATTTTGATACTGCTTAGCCACAGACACAACAAAGCGGAGGTTGCCTCGGGTCATTTGATCCAATGCTTCCTGATCCCCTTCACGGATGCGCTGCGCTAACGTTACCTCTTCATCTGGAGTAAGCATAGAAAGCTTGCTTATCTCATTGAGGTACTTGTCAAGCGCCTGGCTTTCGCGATTTGTAATCTTATGGGCGATTTTTAACTGGCGCATAAATTGATTTTTTTTGGACGCTTGCCTGTCTGACAAGCAACTTGGTGCTGATGGTTATAAACGTTTGACGTTTGAAAAAGATTTACGTTGCAATTTCGTTAGGAACGCGGCTCCAATAACTTAGTCATTTTATGCCATATTCCTTACCTAAAACATACATGACGCATTTGGTTTCCAAAACGTTGATAATCTTTCGTCAAAAGATTGAAATAATTAAAACTAACCAACAAAAACCGAGCCGCAAGGGTACGAAATAATGTGGATGTAGGGCAAATTCATTGCGCCTTTATTCCAACGGCGTTCCTTACCCCAAATAACCAAACCGTTGCAGTGCTTGTTCATCGTCTCGCCAATTGTCGCGCACCTTCACGGTTAGATCTAAAAATGCTTTAGTCTGCAAAAATGCTTCAATATCTTTTCTGGCATAAGTGCCAAGTTTTTTGATTGCAGCCCCACCTTTTCCAAGCATAATGGCCTTCTGTGTTTCGCGCATCACATAAATCGTGGCGCGGATACGTGCAATATCTTCCCCTGCATTGGTTTTAGAATCTTTGAAATCCTCTACACTGACTTCACAAGAATAAGGAATTTCGTCGTCATAAAGCTTCAGAATTTTCTCTCGAATGATCTCGCTAACAAAGAACCGTTCTGGTCTATCTGTCAATTGATCCGGCGGATAGTACGCCTGGCCTTCTGGGAGGTAGGTCAGTATTTTTTCCAGTAGAACATCCGATTGCAAGTCTTTTAATGCAGAAATGGCAATGACCTCATCAAATTTAACGTGCTTTTTCCACCAGCCTGTTGCATCTTGAATCCGTTGTTCTGCAACAAGATCTTTCTTGTTTAAAATAAGCAAAATAGGCACTTCCGTTTTTTTCAATACCTGGATCAGTGGGTTATCCGCCTCCAACTCTTCGGTCATGTCAAACATAAAAAGCATCAGATCTGCATCTTCCACGGTGCCCTCCACAAAACGATTCATTGCCTTATGCATCTTGTAAGTGGGCGTTTTCACATAGCCAGGCGTATCTGAAAACACCATTTGGAAATGATCTCCAGTTAAAATACCAATAATACGGTGTCTCGTAGTTTGTGGTTTGTGGGTGATAATACTCATGCGCTCGCCCACTAGCGCATTCATTAAGGTTGATTTTCCTGCATTGGGCCGCCCGATGATGTTTACAAAACCAGTTCGAAAGGCTTGACTTCCGGCTATTTCTGCCTGTTCGATATTATCTTGTTCCTCGTTCATAGTTCAAAATTTTAGCACTTAAAGCCCAAGAAGATGTCCCATCAAATCTTGTTTTGTTTGTAAATATTGCTGGCTGTCAGGCTGTGGTGGGATAATAATGGGGATAGTTCCCACCACTTCCAGAGGCGATCGGCGCATGGCTTCCACCTTAAGCGGATTGTTCGTAATAAGTTCAATTTGTTGAATCCCAAGGTCTTGCAGCATAAAAACAGCACAATCGTATTGACGGGCATCCACATCAAATCCTAGGTGGGTATTTGCCTCCACAGTATTTAGGCCAAGGTCTTGGAGATTGTAAGCTTTGAGTTTATTGATCAGCCCGATGCCTCGACCTTCCTGGCGAAGATAGATGACTACACCTCCTTTTTCTGCAGCAATTTTCAGGGAAGCCTCCAGTTGCTCGCCACAATCACAGCGGCGAGAGCCAAACACGTCGCCGGTCATACATTCGGAGTGGATACGTACGGCTACTGGCTTTGCGGGATCAAAACCTTCAGCCAAAAAAGCGATATGCGGCATACGCTCACTGCTTTTCTCGGCGTAAACCAACATTTTGAATGATCCGTATCGAGTGGGGATGGGGGCTTCGGCTTGGCGTTGCATTGTACCGCAAAGGTAGCGCGAAAGGTTCAGATGCCAGATGAAAGACCCAGGCTTTTATAAACCTGTGATCATTGGAAGCGTCAAACACTAAGGATTGATCAGTTGGAAGACATATTCTATTTCTTTTCGAACGAGGAGCAGTTTTATTTCATTTAGCGTTTTTACCTCAAAGTCGGCAAAGGCCTTACCGCCTGAATCGCGCAGGGTAAGGCGATTGTCTATTTTTTCCCAGTAACAGCCCGAGGGGAAAAAACCATCCGCACAGGAGCTTTCCAGTATTCTATTTGCTTTGAAATCTAAAACTCCACCGCAGCGTATGCTGTAGTGCATACTGGAATTGTAATTTCCTGATTTAGTGGAACACTCCCATTTTCACAGCAATTGAGCCTGGACGAAAAGCGGGAACAAGTAAAGGAAGAAAACCGCTGAGGCGATCTTCTGAATCGAAGGGATGGGCATCGTAAAAGAGATTAAAACTGGTAACGGCCACAAAAGCACTATTGATCAATCAACCCACGGCCTTCTTTCACGATACGGCCTTCTTCGAGCAATTTTTTCATCAAACGGTCGAGAATACCATTGATAAACTCTTTACTCTTGTCCGTGGAGTATGTTTTTGATATTTCCACAAACTCGTTCAGGGTCACCTTGGTTGGGATGGTAGGGAAGTATAACAATTCACAAAGTGCCATTTTCAGCATAATCATGTCAAGAATAGCTACCCGATCAGCATCCCAGTTTTTGAGTGCGGGCTGTATTTCAGCAAGCAATGCAGCATCTTCCTGGGCAGTGCGAAGCAAAAGTTCGGCACCAAATTCCCTTACTGTTTCGTCAGAAGGCTCATGTTCCTTATAAAATGCCCCGCTGACAGGCATTGATTTGAGGGTCTTTTTCATGGCCCCCATCACAAGCGACTCATCGTCAGCCCAGTTGTTGTATCGGTCTTCCGTCATGTCCAAAAACAGATCATTGGTAGACAGGAAGCGATAGAGCTCTATGAAGATTTTTGCGTGGTCAGCATCTGTAGGCGCCTCAAGTGCCAGATAAGCTTTGTACTCCCCTACATCAGAAAAGCCGTTGTAAAGCGAGCGGATGTGATCCTCATCTATATTTTCATTGACCTTGTACTTGGCTACGAGCTTGAGGAACTCGACATGGTTTGCCAGGCTGTGGGTACAAGTGTTTGTGCTCAGTCGCGGTTCGAAAATCTTATCTTCCTCACTGGGAAGATGTTTAACGGCGCGATTGGCGGCATCTTTTTCCGCGTATTGTGCAACACGCAGGGTAAGATAGAGGTGGTAAATGTAAAGTTCAAAGGCTTTCCAGATACCTTCTTTATATGACTTTTGCAATTCGGCGAGTTCTAGAGACTCGTCGCGATTAAGCATATAGAGGAGTTGCATCACTTTGACTCGAACACTGCGTCTGCTGAGCATAAGGTTTCAAATAACTTTTGTTGATGAGGGAAATGAATATTCCTGGGGCAAAGGAACGCATTATAGTGCTTATCCTGCCATAATTAGGGGCACTTTTCTTTCAAAGAAAATTCAATTTCTTAAATGAAGCCGAAAATTTTGCCTTGGACTATAATTTTTCCACGAACTAGATTTACCTTTGCAGCCCAATTTTAACATTCGAATTTTTTCACTAACAAAAAGAAGGATAAATCAATGCTCATCCTCGAGATTAAAGACGGCGACACCATCGACAAAGTACTCAAAAAGTACAAGCGCAAATATGAAAAATCAGGCATTTTGAAAGAGTTGCGCCGCCGCAAAGCATTTGCAAAGCCTTCCGTCCAGCGCCGCACCGAAGTGCTCAAAGCGGTGTACAAAGAAGATATGTACGGCAACAAGAACGATTAAGTGTTCCACGAAGAATCGTTTTACGGTTACTTGTCAATTGAACGTCGATTTTCGCCGCATACCCTTACGGCATATCGAGGCGATCTTTCCAATTTTATAGCATACTGTGTTGAACAACAATGCCTTACCTCGCTAAGCGAAGTAAGGCATTTGCATATCCGTTCCTGGGTTGTGTCTCAGATGCAAGCCGGACAAAGTGCTCGCAGCATCGTCCGTCGGCTTTCCTGCTTAAAGACCTATTTTAAATTTTTGAGAAAGCGCGGGTGGATTGAAAAAGACCCTATGCGCAAAATAACCGCGCCACGTATGGGCAAACGATTGCCTGTTTTTGTGCAAGAAAGCCAAATTGCAGCACTCTTTTCCCACCTTGAATTTGCCGATGATTATGGCGGTTGGCTGGCCAAAATGCTTCTCGAAATCTTTTATGCCACTGGCATGCGCCGAAGTGAGGTGTCTAGTTTGAAGATCAATGACATAGATTTCAGCCGTATGGTGTTCCGGGTACAAGGCAAAGGAGATAAGGAGCGATTTGTACCATTCGCCCGATATCTTTTTGATTTGCTGGAGCAATTTTTAGATGTTCGAAAACGCAGCTTCCCAGGTACAAGCGAACCCTGGCTTTTCCTCAACCGAAAGGGGGAGCGATTTTCTCCGGAAAGCATTTACCATCTGGTTCGAAAGTATCTCTCAACCGTCACCACCGAAGAACAACGGAGTCCACACGTATTAAGACACTCTTTTGCCACGCACCTTTCCAACAATGGCGCAGACTTGAACGCGATAAAAGAATTGCTTGGTCACTCCAATCTAGCTTCTACACAAGTGTATATGCACAACAACATTGAGCGACTCCTCCAGGTGTACGAGCAAGCACACCCAAAAGGCGGGGAGGAAGATGGGGAGTAGAAAGTTTTCAAGTTTCAAGTTTTCAAGTTTTCAAGTTTCAAGTTTTCAAGTTTCAAGTTTCAAGTAACAAGGCAATGATCTTTGGTACTTGGAACTTGCCACTTGAAAACTTGAAAATTGATAACTTGCCACTTGATAACTTTTGTCTCATTAACGACAAGTACTGCGCTTAGATTGAAATTCCTAAATCTAAAACGCCTTTGTGGACGTTTATATCAAAAATATAGCTCAGCAATGAAATTTCTAACTATTCTGCTCGCTCTTTTAGCTTGTAACAACGCCAATTCACCCGCTAGTTCACCCGCCGAAGCCTTGGCGAAGGAGGGTTCTGCCGTTACAACCACATCTACCTCAGCAATCGACTCCCTAATTCCAGCCCAATATGTGGACAGCAAACTGGTAAAAGTCGTCAAAACAGATGAAGTCTGGAAACGCGAACTCAATGAAAAAGAGTTCTATGTACTCCGTCAGGAAGGCACTGAACGTGCGTTTACGGGTGATCTAGTAGACAATCACGAACAGGGCATTTTTATTTGTGCAGGATGTGGATTGCCGCTTTTTTCGTCGGAAACGAAATTTAATTCTGGTACCGGTTGGCCATCCTTTTACAAACCAATCAGTGCAGATTGCATCGCCGACCAAACGGATAGCAGCCACGGCATGGATCGCACCGAAGTAGAATGTGCTCGATGCGGTGGGCACCAAGGCCATGTCTTTACCGACGGACCTCCGCCTACAGGCTTGCGTTATTGTATTAATTCGGTATCCTTGGATTTTGTGAAGCAGTAATTTGGTCTGTGGGCTGATCGTAGATTGGGGGTTTTTTAACTAAGCGAGGGCTGTGGTAGACACCACAGCCCTCGCTTTTTTTATCTTTGCGCGAATTGTACCCCTGAACTCCGTTTCGGAGAATCACAGAATAGCCTTTCGTATTACCCCAGAATAGAGTTTCAGGGTAATTACTCGATTTTTATGGACAAAAAATTAGAAATACTCCAATCCAAACTTGC
>JBBQLD010000234.1:0-7525 GCA_038327555.1 Chitinophagales bacterium | reverse complement strand
CTGAAAAACTGCTTGAAACCAAACTGTCAATGAACTTCAGGATCAGTCAAATCAAAATGTAAACCTCGATCAGGACTAAAACCTTTTGTGTCGTCAAGTGATTTTAGGATTATATCTCTTCTCTTACCTTCTGTAAACTTGTTTTAGGACGAGACAGATGAGCGATGGGGTGATGAAGTGATGGGGTGATGGGGTGATGAAGTGATTGTCGTCAAGTGATTTTAGGATTATATCTCTTTTCTTAACCTTCTGTAAACTTGTTTTAGGACTAGACATATAAGTGATAGAGTGATATAAAGCTATGTGGGTAATCTGGGAGTGGGAGTGTTCAGAAAACTGTGTCAGCACAAAACAAATCACTCTATCACTTCATCACTTCATCACTCCATCACTCCATCACTCCATCACTCCATCACTCCATCACTTCATAAGTCTATCACTTCATAAACCGCCCAAATACGCGTTCGACTTTGCCAATCATTGATATTGAATCGAAGTGCCCAATTGGGATACATGGCAAATACACGTTTCAAATTGTATCCGGGCGGAACTGTTGGCTGCGGGTTGAGCACTTCCGTAAAAAGCATTAAATCACCAGATTTAAGTGCAGTTGTGTCGTTTTTATACAGTGAATCTGTGTACCAATCAAGTTGATGTTGTTTGGGGTTTTCATAAAAAGGCATATCAAGTGGATAGTGTTTTCTGGGGGCTTTTTTTACAAAATAAATGGTTGAGTTAGGATGTGCCAGCTCCCAGTCCCAGAGGAATTTAGAATAAGCCGCCATCTTGCAAGCAGGGGCCAAAACGGTGAAAGTTAGTGGTACTAAATTGAGCCAGAGACAAAATGCAAATGATTTGCGCATCCAGTTTTTTACTTCAAATTTTTCTTGAAAAAACTCCCAACCCGACACTACCAAGAAGAAAAAGGGCAGAACCATCGGGAATAAAAACCGAACCTCCTTGTGTGCCATAAACGAATGCGCCACCACGTATGGCACTAAGCACCAGGTGAGCGAGTGCATTGGCTTTTTCCACAAGCCTACAAAAAACAAGGCCCAAAGTGCCAAACCAAGCGGTGGGATAAGTGCGATGGGCATTTCGGTCAGATACCACCAAACGGGTTCAACCCCAAATTCGGCAGCCTTCCCCAACACAATATTATGGTAATAGTAGTTGTACGGCGCGAACACCCATTCGCCGTAAAGCCAAAAGCTAGTGGCAAGCCCTACGCAAACTGCAACCAAAACTCCGATAGTGAGTGCCGCCCAAACCGACCAACTCATTCGATTTTGGGTCAAAATCCATGCCCCTAAACCGATCCCCGCAAATGCAATCTGATAGCGGAAAAAAAAAGAGAGACCCAGCAGAAAACCTGCCAACACTAAATGCCAGCTGTAATTATTTTTTCTATCCCCAATGGCTCGAACCAGTAAAAGCATGCCCCAAAAAAAACATAGGGCCGAAGTGTTTTCAGATGTAAATCGGACATTTAGATAAGGTATAAAACAAAAAAACAACAAGCCAATACGTAGCCAGCGTGCGGTAGCGGGTTGTTTGAGATCGCGTTCAAGCCAGAAACTCCAACGCCAAAAAATCCAAATCGCAACAATTCCGCAAATCAATCGGGTTATAAAAACTTGTATGAAAGGGTTTTCGATACCTAATTTTTGTGCAACAAGGATTGTACTGTATGCTAAAAAAACCTGGACGCCGGGTCGTTCCTTCGCATGAAATTCCCATGGCAGGTCAACAGCTGGGATATGCCCGAGTTTATAATTGGCAAATTCCCAAATTTGAAAATGCTCGTCAGGATGATGATACCCTATACTGAACCAAGCGGCGATAATACACAGGATGACTCCGGCTGCGAGTAGCGTGTGGTCAGAGATTTTTGTCATATCAAGCCTTTCTAAAGGATTATTGTAAAGAATAGACCGTCCAGACACGGGAGCGGCTTTGCCAGTTGTTCGTGTTGTTGCTCAAAATCCAGGGAGGGTAATAATCATATTCGCGTTTAAGCGAAAAGCCTGGTGGTGCTTTTGTCTCAGAAGAAAGTGTTTCCGTGAAGAACATCAAATCACCAGTCCGTAGCGCAGTGGTGTCGTTTTTATAGGCAGGGTGTGTGTACCAGCATAACTGCTTTTGAGCGGGGTGCTCATAAAAAGACATTTGCAATGGATAGTTTTTTTGCGGCATATTTTTCACAAAATAGACCGAGGCGCTTGGGTGCTCGAGCTGCCATTCCCAAAGGAATTTTGAATAGGCAGCAATCTCTTTAGCAGGTATTAATATCCTGAAAATCAATACGATGATATTCAGCCCAAGGCAAAAACCAAACGCTTTTGTCATCCAGGGTTTTACCCAGAACTTACCTTTGAAAACCTCCCAACCAGCTGCCGCAAAGAAAAAAAACGGCATAACCATAGGGAATAAAAACCGCACTTCTTTGTGCGCCACCAATGAATGTGCCAACACGAAAGGCACCACACACCAGCTGAGCACATGCCATGGTTTTTGCCAAATGCCTAAGGCACAAAAGCACAGGAGTACCAAACTCAATGGAGGCAAAAGCGCGATCGGCATCTCGGTGAAGTACCACCAAAAAGGCGACACACCGAAATTGGCAGCCTTTCCTTCCATGATATTGGAGAAGAAATAGTTGTACGGCGCGAAGACCCATGCGTTATAGAGCCAATAATCTGTGATAAAGCCAATTACAAACGCCAACAATACCCCTGTGGCCAATGCTGCCCACTGGGGTATTGTTGGTCGGCCTTTAAACAAGAGCCAAGCCCCAAGCCCGATGCCAGCAAATGCGATCTGATACCGAAAGAAAAAGGAAAGGCCAAGCAGTAGTCCGGCCATTATTATTTGCCAACTGAATCTATTTTTTTGATTTTCAAGGGCCTGGAGCAAAAGGAGTAGTCCGCCAAAGAAACAAATAGCCGAAGTGTTTTCTGAAGAAAAGCGCACATTGAGGTAGGGCATGAGCCAAAAAAACAACAGCCCGATCCGCATCCATCGAGCAGCTTCAGGGCTTTTTAGGTCGCGCTTTAGCCATGCAAGCCATTTCCAATACACAAATAATGCAGCGACACCACAGAGTGCGCGCATCAAAAAGACCTGTAAGAAGGGATTCTCAATACCAGCAGCCCTTGTAAATAGCACGGAACAATAAGCCAGGAAAGGCTGCAACCCTGGGCGCATCTGAGCGGGAAATTCCCAAGGCAAAGCACTAGCGGGGATCTGGCCAAGCTTGTAATTGGCAAATTCCCAAATCTGAAAGTGCTCGTCAGGATGGTGATAGCCTATCGTACACCACGCGGCAATAAAACATAACACAGCCCCGAGAATTAAAAGGGAACGATCAGAAATGTTGGATAACATGTTACGATAGACTGGATTTAGGGCCGCGAAGGTAGGTACTTCGTACCGATGGAATAAAAAAAGAGGCCGTCCTTTTGGGAGAACGGCCTCTTAAGTTTATTCAAAACTAGTGAAAAGCATTAGTTTGCTATCCCCAATTTAGTTTTAACTAACTTTGTTACATCGAGCGATTCATCTGCATAAAGCACCACTTGGGTGTTTTGATCAAAGACGAACGTAAACTGGTTTTCCTTAGCGACATCTATCATGGCCTGGTTCACACGGTCAAGTATAGGTTTGTAAAGCTCTTCGCGCTTTTGAGCCAGTTTATCGTAAACCTCTTGCTCATATTTTGCAATGGTGGATTGTTCCTCTTGCAGTTTTGCATTTTGCATTTCTAGATCCTTGGGCGAAATGGTGCCCGCTTTCTCTTTGCGATCCAATTCTGCGGCTTTGTCTTGCATGGATTTTACCATCTCTTGGCCGCGTTTAGTGAGTTGTGTTTGAAAGGCTTGCAAATCACTATCAGCAGCTTTTACTTCAGGAATTGAAGTAAGCAAGGCGGCTGAATTGCAATATCCAAATTTTTGAGCGTAACTGGCTGAGGCAAGCATTAGGCCTAAGGCCAGCAAGAAAATCTTCTTCATTTACAGTATGTTGAACGTTTATGTTGTGATGTTTAGTCGAAGAACAGAGTGCGTTGAACAAGACTTCTGATCCAACGCACTCCATTTCCGCGACAAAAAAACCGCTATTTTTTTAGAATGGCCTTAATATCTTCTGTTTTGTCGTTTTTCTTATCGGCATAAAGCATTCCGGAGGCACTGCCTTTGTCAAAGATAAATTCAAAGCCTTTGTCTTGGGCAAATCGTTCGATGGTGCCGTAAACTTTGTCCTGAATTGGCTTAACGAGTTCTTCCCGCTTTTTGAATAAGCTACCTTCTGGGCCGAATTTCAGCCGCTGCATTTCGCGAACTTCTTTCTCTTTGGCCATTATTTCTTCTTCGCGGCTCTTTTTCATTTCTTCGCTGAGCAAGACTTGCTCTGCTTGAAATTTGCTGTACATGCCTTTTACCTTGTCTTGCTCTTGAGCAATTTCCTGACGCCAAGAGGTGGCGACCTTGTCAAGTTGTTCTTGAGATTTTTGATATTCAGGCAGGCTTTCCAAAACCGCCGTAACATCTACAAAAGCAATGCGTTGAGCTTGAGCAAAGGCGAAAAGGCCAAGTACGAATAGGGCGGTTGAAGCGATTCTTTTAATCATGGTTGCTGTTGTTGTTGATTTGTTGAATGTTTATTTATGGAGGGTGACAAGGGTTGGGATTTTTGAAATCCTGACATGAATGAATCACACACCACTTATTCCGCCTCAAAAGTAGGACATCGCGCGGCTTTTGGCGGCGTTCTGATGCGATTCGCTTATATTGGGTTGTCTACTTTTGAAAAAAAATTTTGCTAAACAAAAGCCAACCTGTTCATTTTCAAAAAATTATGAACGCCCAACAGTCTTTCGGAGTCATTACCTTAACCTGAGATTAACCGCATTTTTAGCGAAATTAACAAGCTGATTTCGGGCAAGTCCAACTGGTTTCATTTATAGAACCGTGGCTGTACCTGTGCTAAATCTTGAGGTGAGGTGTCTTAATCTGCGCTTTTGCTACCTTCGCCGCCCGCATTTTTAGCAAAACTGCACCATGATACACCACATTAGTCCTAACCATCTTTCCTTGGAGCATGTTGGGAGAATCCTTTCCAGCCGTGCTTCACTTGCGCTTTCTTCCGAATCTGCTGCCCGAATTCGCCATTGTCGAACTTATTTGGATCAGAAATTAGCCAACAATGACCAGCTTTTTTATGGCATAAATACGGGTTTTGGCTCGCTTTGCGATGTCCGAATCTCTGAGGCTGATGTTGAACAACTGCAACACAATTTGGTCGTTAGTCATGCCGCAGGGATGGGTGATCTAGTGCCTCAGGAGGTTTTGCGGATCATGTTGCTGCTTAAAATTCAGAGCATCTCCTATGGGCATAGTGCTGTGCGCGAAGTGTTGGTGCAGCGACTTATTGATTTTTACAACGCCGATGTTTTACCCGTAGTTTTTGAACTTGGTTCGCTGGGTGCTTCTGGTGATTTGGCGCCGCTGGCACACCTAAGTCTTCCGCTCATTGGTTTAGGCGAGGTGTGGCACGAAGGTCGCCGCCAACCCTCTGCCGAGGTATTGAAAAAACATGGCTGGCAACCGCTCCGATTTCAGGCCAAAGAAGCACTCGCCCTGCTCAATGGAACGCAGTTTTCTGCAGCTTACGGCTGCTGGTGTCTGCTTGAAGCCCGACGTTTGGCTGACTTAGCAGACTTGAATGCAGCCATCGGGTTTGATGCTTTCAATTGCAGACTTTCGCCGTTGGATGCACATATTCATCTGATTCGTCCGCATGAGGGACAAATTGCTACGGCAAAAAAAATACTTAAACTGTTGGAAAACAGTGAAATAGCCCAGTCAGAAAAAACAGCTGTACAAGATCCATACGCTTTTCGTTGCGTGCCTCAAGTACATGGTGCAAGCCGCGATGCAATTGCTCATATTGAGAAAATGCTAGTGACTGAGGTGAATTCGGTGACAGATAATCCCAACCTCTTTCCGGATGATGACCTGATTGTTTCTGGCGGGAATTTTCATGCGCAACCGATTGCGCTCCCCTTGGATTACCTGGCTATTGCCCTTTCAGAATTGGGCAGCATTTCCGAACGCCGTGTGTATCAAATCATTGGCGGGCAGCGTGGCTTGCCGCCTTTCCTGACCGACAACCCGGGGCTACATTCCGGGATGATGATTGCGCAATATACTGCTGCAGCCATTGTCAGTCAAAACAAAACGCTTTGTGCTCCGGCTTCCACCGATAGCATCGTGAGTTGCAATGGACAAGAAGATCATGTAAGTATGGCCGCTAATGCAGCCACCAAAGCGAGAAGGGTAGTGCTTAATCTGGAACGTTTGCTAGCCATCGAATTTATGATCGGGATGCAGGCACTCGATTTCCGCAGACCTTTAAAATCATCGCCAGGCATAGAAAAAATCAAGGCCGAATATCGACTTGTTGTGCCTCGTTTGGAGGATGACCGAATTTTAAGCCTGGATTTGGAGCAGACGCTGGAGTTCTTGAGGAATTGTGATGTTTCGATTTGCTAAAATGTCCTATTGAGAGGCTACAAACCCTCTATGCCCGTCACCGTCGTATATTTAAACGACAATTTCTTGTTCGGATGCACGATAGCAAATGCCGCTTGGCAGGCCAAGGTGGCTTCATGGAATCCGCAAAGAATCAATTTTAGTTTGCCAGGGTAAGTATTGATATCTCCAATGGCAAAAATCCCTGGTACATTGGTGGAGTAATCCTGGGTGTTCACCGTGATGGCATTTTTGTCCACATTTAATCCCCATTCAGCGATAGGACCAAGTTTGGGGGTAAGCCCAAAAAGGGGCACAAAATGATCTACAGCCAACTGACTTTCTCCTTCCGTATCGTGCAGGATGGTTACACCTTCCAACTTTCCTGTTCCTTGCAGCCCAGTAATTTGTGCATTGGTAATCAATCGAATACGGCCTTTCTCCACCAGGTGCTGTACTTTTTCGACGCTGTCAAGTGCCCCACGAAACTCTGTGCGACGGTGTATCAGCGTGATTTCCTTTGCAATATTAGCGAGGTAAATGGTCCAGTCCAACGCTGAATCGCCTCCACCAGCGATAACAACTCGCTGCCCCTGATACATTTCTGGGTTGCGTACGAAATACTCTACACCGTGATCTTCAAATGCTGCGATATTTTCAATAGGAGGCTTTCGGGGTTCAAAACTCCCTAACCCTCCCGCTATAAATACAACGGGTGCAAGATGGCGGATTCCCCGCTGCGTGATTACAAGCCACTGTCCATCTGCTTGACGCTCAATACTTTCAGCGCGTTCGCTTAGGGTGAATTTGGGTTGAAATGGCTCTATTTGTTTCAATAGATTTTGTACCAAGTCACCTGCCAGCACAGTAGGATAGCCAGGGATATCATAGATGGGCTTTTTGGGATAAATCTCTGTTAGCTGTCCACCAGGTTGCGGCAGAATATCAATCAAATGACAGCGCAATTTTAACAGACCCGCTTCAAAAACCGC
>JBBQLD010000233.1:0-7567 GCA_038327555.1 Chitinophagales bacterium | reverse complement strand
TATCTGCTTCCATTATCCATCATGTTGCCTTTTCGGACGGTGGGAAGTTTTGAATTGCGGTCGGATCGTTACGTTTATCTGTCTTGCATTGGGTTGTTTTTCCTGGCAGGTATTTTTTTGGAAAAAGTTAAACCGAAGATTCGCAATGCTGTACTGCTTGGTTCAGCAGCCCTGCTTGGCTTTTTGGCTTACCAGCAGACCTCCGTATGGTCTGATGGCGTGAAACTATTCAAAAACTGCACCGAAAAAACCCCGGAATCCTCCCTTTGCCAGTGTAACTTGGCCTACAACCAACTCATTACCAACGATTATCAAAACGCCATCAACCATTATTCTGAATCGCTAAAATATGACCCGAGTACTGTGGAAGCCTACAATGGCCGTGGACAAGCGTATTTTCAGCTTCGGAAATACCCGGAAGCACTTTCCGACTTTACAAAAGCCATTGAAGCAGGTATTGTTACCCCAAAGTTGTTTTTGAACAAAGGTAAATGCCTGGTCATACTCAACCGAGCACCGGAAGCGGTGCCGGATTTGATTCGGAGCATCGAATTGGAGCCAAAATCTCATGAAGCCTTTTATTTTCGAGGTGTAGCCTATGAAAAAGGAGGAGACATACCAAAGGCACTCGCGGATTACGGACAAGCCATCCAACTAAACCCAAATTACGTGGAAGCACTGGTAAACCGTGGGCTTTTACGTACAAAATCAGACCAATTCAACGAGGCTATTACCGATTATTCTACCGCCCTGGCCATTGCTGCAGAGCAAGTACAACCCATGATTTTGAATAATCGGGCCTTTGCGCAACTCAAATCAGGCCAACTTCCAAAAGCGCTGGAAGATGTCAATAAGGCCTTGAAGATAAATCCAAATTACCCTTTTGCCTACAATACTCGAGCAGCCATTTATCAACAAATGGGACAAGCCGCCAAAGCACAGGTTGATTTGGCAAAAGCGCAACAATTGCAAGGGAAATAAGGGGGAAGCTTATTTTTTTCCTTCCCAGGTTTCAAGTGCCTTTTCTAAAGTCTGCAAAAATACTGCGCTGGACTGTGCGCCCGACACTGCATATTTTCGATCAAATACGAAAAATGGCACGCCGCTTACCTGCAATTGACTGGCTTCATCAATGTCTCTTCGAACTGCATCTGAATACATTGAGCCTTCCAACATATTGGCAACTTGTGTGGAATCGAGTCCAATAGACCCACCTAACTCGGCCAGAAAAGTTCGGTCAGCAATGTTTTTTCCTGCTGTAAAATGAGCTTTAAACAAAGCTTCTTCGGCGGCATCTTGCAATCCATGTTCTTCAGCCAAATGAGAGAATCGGTGGGCATCAAACGAATTAGCCGCAATCGCACGATCAAAATGGTAAACTAAGCCCACTTCTGCGGCCATTTGCGTTACATTTTCAGTAATTTCTCGTGTTTGTTCAGGAGACCAGCCTTTTCGCTCGGACAGATTTTTTTGATAATCAGTGCCTGTAGCACTGGCATCAGGATCCAACTGAAAGCTCTTCCAAATAATTTGGACTTTATCTTTTTGAGGAAACTTTTCGAGCGCCTGCTCAAATTTGCGTTTGCCGATATAGCAAAATGGGCATACTACATCACTCCAGATTTCTACAAGCATTTTTTGTTTAATTTTTTGGATGCCAATTTCTGAAGCGATAACCTCAGGTTGCTCCCTGTTTTGTGTGTATACCACGGATGATATTGGAATTAGCAAAAGAAAAATCTTCAAGCGGAGCATACTACAACTTTAAAATATTCTGGCAAAATGAACAACAAATCGAATGAAGGCAAATGTACATCAAAACTTGACTACATACAAAAGCGAAGTCCCCTATTCATCACTGCGGAATAGGAGACCTCGCTTTTATGGATTTTCTTTCATTCCCCCCGATTTGACTCCTCAGGAAAATCCCCAACATGCTTTAACGCTTAACGCTGCAACATGAAACGCAAAATCTCTTTTCTTCCATTTTCAGCAGCCACTTCCAGGAAGTAAATACCGTTGGTTACCGATTGCTGCATTTCTATACGGAGCAAATCTTCGTCAGCGACCAATTTCAAAGCCTGAATGAGTTGACCTTGTGTATTCGTCACTTGTAACTGCAATTTTTGCCCCTGCCAATCTGAAAGGTCGGCATAGAATATTCCGGTCGTTGGGTTAGGGAATAAGAGCAACGCATTCTGGGAAGTAATTGTTTCGGCACCCCTTTCAGTCCCTTTACCCATGCTATTGATCGGGGTTATTCCAACAGGGCAGTTAAATGTATTTAATAGCACCTCATTGGAAACCTTGTTCGACAAACGGGAGGAGACATTGATGTAAGTTACTGTTGTCTGGGCAGGGAGCGTGTATTCAAATACGTCAGATTGGCCGTCTGAAATGCTATCAGCGGTAGATTTGAACCGAATGGAATACATCGGAGAGAAATTTGGGCTACGAACGATGTAACTACGTCCATCCGAGGAAATATACGCGGCGTTGTTGGAAGGCTCCATAGCCATCATACCGTCTGGAATTTGTATTGCTGTATAAGCCAACTTGCTTGGACAATTATTCGTAACCCGGATTCGATAGGTATGATTCTTATTCTGATCTGCGGTAATGCTCAACAATTCATATTTCATACAGTCGTTTTCCTTTACATCACAAGGGTCTTCTTCCCGAATATTGACGGAGAAACAGCATGGCTTTTCTTGTCCACAATTGTCCTTTACGGAATAGCAGACCTGAGTGGTGCCTACTGAGAAAAAGCTACCTGATGCCGGGCCTGCTGTTCTGTTCCATTGCAGACCGGGGCAGATGCAATCACTTGCGGCTATCGGATCTGCATAAGTAGCTGAGGTAGTGCGCAAATTGGTAGCGATGATGGTAATATCATTTGGACATTGAATGGCAATATTGGAGGGCGCCGGGGTGAGATGTTGAAGTGTATAAGTTACTACAGTGTCGCAACCACCAGTGCTTGAAGCAAGGTTGACTGTTACGGTGCCGGGCTGGGTATAGGATTGTCCTGCAATGGTTACCGATTCGCCTGGGCAGAATCCACGGGTTTCGGCGCGGGCAATCTGCGAATTCAATAAAATAGTGTAGGTAACAATAGTGTCGCATCCGGTGGAAGCAGCAGGATAATTTGCAATAACGATACCTGGCTGATTGTAGGTTTGGCCAGTAATCGTAACGGATTCGCCTGGACAAATCTGAATGGTTTCCGCTCGAACAACTTGTTGGCTGAAAGCTAGAATATAGGTGACCACAGTATCGCAGCCATTGGTATTTGAAGCCAAATTTGCGATTACCGTAGTCGGTTGATCATAAGTTTGGTCTGCGATAGTCACAGATTCTCCAGGGCAAATTCCAAGGTAGGCTGTGCGGGTAGGTTGTTGACTTAAAGCTAAGGTATAAGTTACCACCGTATCACAGCCTCCTGTAGTTGAAGCTAAATTTGCAATTATGGTAGTAGGTTGACCATAGGTTTGCCCAGCTATTGTCACAGATTCTCCAGGACAAATGCCGTGCGTTTCTGCGCGGGTAGGTAATGGGTACATGGTAATTGTATAGGTTACCATCGTATCGCAGCCACCGTTGCTTGCTGAAATATTGACCACTACCGAAGTGGATTGGGTATAGGATTGTCCTGAAACAGTCACAGATTCCCCTTGGCAAAACCCTAGTGCTTCTGTTCTTGTCGGTGGATTGCGCAGCACTAAGGTATACGTTACGAGCGTGTCACAGCCGCCGTTCATGGCAGGGATCGTGGCCACAACGGTGCCAGGGTGATCGTATGTAACACCTTCAATAAGCACTGATTCGCCCGGGCAAAAAGATAGCGTAGTATTTCGAACTGGTTGGGCATGCTCTACAAGTATGTAGGTCAGCAAATTATCGCATTCACCGACATTAGTGGGTATTGAAACCAGTACGGTGTCAGCGTGGGAATACAGTTGTCCACCAATCATCACAGACTCGCCTGAGCAAAAGTTCACCGTTTGGGTCGTAATAGATTGCACTTTAGATTTCAATACATAGGAGCAAATGGTATCGCATCCTCCTGTAAGCGAAGGGATTGTATCAATTACAGTAACAGGAGCTACATAATGAATTCCGTTGATGGCATAGGTCTCCCCACTACAAAGTCCGAACACGTGCAAGGCCAAATTGAAAGGGGATAATACCAGGTTGAACCTGGATATCGTATCGCATCCGTTTACGGATTTGAGGGTATCGTTAATAATTTTGGGGGCGTAATAATCGACACCTTTAAATTTGAATGAAACATTGGGGCACAAGGAGATATTTTGTTGAATTACAGGCGCTGCATTTGCCGTAAATCCAAGCCCAAGCAAATTGACAGAAAGTGGGGTTGTATTGAGTGTAGACGTTTGTATCCAATTAGTAGATGCTGGTGTGATGGATGAATTATTCGTGGTAAAATCTGCGGACAAGATGTCTGCGTTTTTGGGGCAAATACCTTGAATTCGGCCATTGGCGTTGATTTTCACCACCAGGATATCGCTGTTTCCATTTGCACTACCGCTTCGTGTATCCCCAACCGCCACAAAACCGCCGTCTGAAGTTTGGATTGCCTTGTATAAGCGGTCAGCGGCAGCTCCTCCGTAATTGTAAGACCAAAGTAGATTGCCATTAGCATCTATTTTAGCAAGCAAGGCATCCGCCTGAGCCGTATTATTATGGTCATACGGCACCAATAAAAAACCTCCGTCATTTACCTTCTCGATGCGGCCACGAATGTTATCGTAGGGACGGTAGTATATTTTTGACCAGATTACCTGACCAGTAGTTTTATTGATTTTTTGCGCCCATAGTTCGACATCAGTACCAATAGGTGTCGACCAGGTGTTGTCTGCAATTACAAGGTTGCCATCTAGCGTAGGTTGTTGGCAATAGAGTGCTTCAGCGCCTGTTCCAGCATAAGTTTTAGTACTTAAGATATTTCCAGTAGCCAGGTCTAAACGGGCAAAAATCCCGTCGTTATCTGCGCCTCCACTAGCGTAGATAATATTGCCATCAATATAATTCGAGAGAAAAAGATTGCTCACTTCAGTAGTGTAGGTACGGCTCCAAATCGTATTCCCAGCTGCATCTAAACGAAGCAAAACCGAGCTGGAAGCCGACTGCGTATTGAGTGCTGAGTACCCAGATACAACGAATCCACCGCCCGCAACAGGCATCACGGACTTGGCGATCTCATCACGGCCGGCATCCCCAATCGTTTTGCTCCAAACCATCGAACCCGCGGCATCTACTTTTACCAGAAACATGTCAGCGTTGCCTGCACCAAAACTTCGCGTTTCACCAACTGCGAAAAAACCGCCATCCGAGATGCCTACGACGCAGTGAAAAGCATCGGCTTGTCCAGCCCCAAAACGGTTCTGCCAAACCATGTTGCCGGAAGCATTTAGTCTGATCAAGAGCCCGTCCTGATTTCCACTAGGACTCGTTACATGACCAGCTACCACAAAGCCATTCATGGCTTCAGTAACCCAGGTCGCGGACTCGTTGCCGAGGCCTCCGTAAGTTTTTTGAAAAGTGGTTTGGCTAAAAACCAAGGAAGTGTGTAGGCATAACGCCAACACAAGCAGTTTTCTCGTACGCTTTGCTGCCATGAGTAAAGAAAGATCGGTATGGTTAAGTACTATTGCTTCTCATCAGCTGCTGTGCCCTTCTTGAGTCTCAAAAATTCCCATTTGCATCCAAATAGAAATGAAAGATCCTCACACACGCCTTCTGAGTTGCCCCTTGCAATTGTATCCCCCAAATGTACTATGTCCGCTTACTTGTCAATACTAAATGACCTAAATTGTCTTCAAAGCGCATTTATTTTCGACAAACGTACCCTTTATGTGGTAAGAATGGGTAGAATGTACTAGTGGCAGGGGCACGAAGTCTTTGATAGTTTGGTCAGATTATTTTGAGATGAGACTAGGCGCGACGAAGGATTGTAGGGGCTCTCCATGACTAAGGCGCAACAAAGTATCAGTTCAAAAGAGTCGAACAAACTGTCAAAGACTTCGTATCCCTGCCACTAGGTGGTCAGTCCAAATATCGCTTTGTTAACCCATTGTAAAAATCAATTCGTCTGTCCCTGAAGAATGGCCAGATTCGACGCACCGTTTCAGTACGGCTTTTATCCAGCTCAAATACCACATTTTCTTCCTGATCTGCACTTGCCGTGTACAACACCTCTCCTTGCGGCCCTGCAACAAAACTCTGTCCCCAAAATTGAATGCCTCCAGTTATACCTGTCCAGTCTGGTTCATGCCCTACCCTATTCACCGCGATAACGGGCAGGCCATTGGCCACAGCATGACCGCGTTGGATTGTAAACCAGGCATCATGTTGACGACTTTTTTCCGCTATTTGGTCCGAACTTTCCCAACCAATGGCGGTAGGATAAATAAGCATTTCTGCTCCAGCCAACGCCATGAGCCTTGCAGCTTCCGGATACCATTGGTCCCAACAAACCAATACACCAAGTTTGCCTACCGAAGTTTGAATAGGGTTGAACCCCAAATCACCCGGCGTGAAGTAAAATTTTTCATAGTAGGCCGGATCGTCTGGAATATGCATTTTACGGTACATCCCAGCTATGCTACCATCTTTTTCAAAAACAACGGCGGTATTGTGATATAGTCCTGGCGCCCGTTTTTCAAATAGAGAGGTCACAAGTACTACACCATACTTTTTCGCCGCAGCCGCAAAAACCTGGGTGTCTGGCCCAGGAATTGATTCCGCAAGATTGAACATGTCCACTTCCTCCGCCTGGCAGAAGTAGATGCCACAATGCAATTCTTGCAAAATCACCAATTCAGCCCCCTTCGCAGCGCAATCCGCAATACCTGCGATGGATTTTTCAATATTAGCCTGCTTGTCTCTCGAACAGGACTGTTGAACAAAACCTACTTTCATATCAATGGATGGTTGTAATTGGACAATTAAACAGCTTGAACACGTTCAAAAATTGACTGCATTAACTGGATATTGCATCGTGACGCAATGCAACGAACCATGTTGCAAAATAAGTGGTCGGCAGTCTATTCCAACAATATCGTGTTTAGGAAAAATAGTTTTGAATATTTGAAGCGCAGCCTCATCTTGTGGCACTTGGTAAGTTGGAACAAGCACTGCACCATTAATAATCAGAAAATTAGCATAGGTGGCCGGCAAACGGTTTCCAGCCTCGTCAAAGCAGGCATCTGGCCAAGGCAAGGCTACGAGTTTGTAAGCCTCCCCTTCCAGGGTTTTAAACTGCTGAAGTTCGGATTCCATTTTTTGAAGTGCCTCAAAATGTTCATCCGCAGGATTTGGGCATTTTACGTAAGCAATGGTATCAGGCGAACAAAATCGGGCAAGTGTGTCGATATGTGAATCCGTGTCATCCCCTGCCAGGTAGCCAAAGTTAAGCCAAAGCACCCGCTGCAACCCAAAGCTGTTTTTTAAGTAATCCTCGATCTTCGGTTTTGTCAGGTGAGGATTTCGGTTTGGCGACAGCAAACATTCACTGGTGGTAAGCAGGGTACCTTGTCCATCG
>JBBQLD010000232.1:0-7582 GCA_038327555.1 Chitinophagales bacterium | reverse complement strand
CAGAAGGAGGAGACCGGGCCACCCAGTTCCGAGGCTGAATTTGAGCAGCAATATCAGGAGCGCATCCGCAAGGAAGTCTTAAATGGTGTTTACATCCCTAAAAATTTGGAAGATGCCATGGTAGAACTCGACAAACGGGTTAGTGTTGAGGCCAGGCTAAAGTTTAAGGCTTTGCCTGAAGACAGTGTTTGTGCCATCATGCACAACCGTCTGGGTCAATGGATGATTCTCAACTGGGGTTTTTATGGAGGCTCCAGGCTTTCAAATTATCTGCGAAGTGCTGGTGTGAGCTTTCCTGATGACATGGCAGATTTCCTAATTCTTGCCTATCACCGCCGACAAAATGCCAAACCATTTGGGATCAAAGTACTTGCTACAAAATTCCGTGACAAAAGGAAAAAAGAATACCAGGAAAAAATGAAAAAAGGCAAGGTCATCCACGAAGAAGTGCGGAAACGGAATTGAGTGACTAGTGATTAGTGGTAAGTGTTTAGATCCGTACCACTTACCACTAAACACTTACCACTAAACACTTACCACTTACCACTAATCACTTACCACTAAAAAAACATGAGCCATCCCGGAAACCGAAATGACTCATGTGGAATACTGAGTGTGTTGTTTGTTCACAGCGGGATGGTACCGCCAATACTATTACGTAGTCCAGAAATATCAGTCAATGGCTTCTTAGCCTCCTTTCCACCCTCTACTTTACTCAGGTCTGTTTTGTTCAAGACAATTAAATCGGATTCCAAAGCATCCAAAGAGTTGATTTTTTTTTCCTGCCCATTGTTTGGGCGATCATCTTTCTTTTTAAAAGGAGAGAACATAAGTAACAGAAACTTGAAGCGAAGTTAAAAGTTGCTCAAAGGTATTACGTTTTTGCAATTCGCCAAGGGAACGGTGGAAATTTTAAGGGAACGGTCGCGAACCCGGCATTTCAGGTCGGTTTCACTTTAGGAACGGTTGTTTGTTGTTTTGTCAAAAAAAAGGGCCTAGAGGCATGATGAGCAGATATAGCAAATTTTTTGACAAGTTTTTTTGTAAACAATTAACAAGACCGCCTGTTTATTGACCTTTGTGTCGAACAAGCTAGCATCCATGGCGATTTACTCCATCCGGGACTTGGAGAAACTTACGGGTATAAAGGCCCATACCATACGTATTTGGGAACAGCGCTATGGCCTGATTACGCCCGCACGTACAGACACTAACATTCGGTATTACACGGATGAAAATCTCCGCCACTTGTTCAATATTGCGCTTCTAAACCGCAATGGGCTGAAAATTAGCAAATTGGCGCAGATGACGCCAGAGGAGATTGCTAAAAAAGGGGCAGCGATTGCCGAAAACAATCCAAACCCAAACTCCCAAATTGATGCACTTACGCTCGGCATGATTGACCTCAATGAGCTAGCTTTCGAACATGTTTTTGTGGATTATGTAGGAAATAATGGCTTTGAGCAAACCATGTTACATTTGGTGTACCCTTTTCTCGACAAACTCCGACTACTTTGGTTGACCAATAGCATCAGCCCGGCTCATGAAAAATTTGTTGGCCAGATCATCCGCCGAAAATTGATGTGCGCCGTGGATAATGCCGTTCCACGCACGGATACTCCCGTTTTTTTATTGTATTCTCCTGAAGGCGAAATGCAGGAGCTAACGCTGCTTTTTATTCAATACTTACTGCGCTCGAGGGGCATGCGTGTGGTTTATCTGGGGGCAAACGTTGCTATAGCCGACCTCCGAGATGCCTGTCATACCCTCAAGCCAGACTATGTGTTTAATATTTTGCAGGAGCCGCTTCCACGCCATCCCATTCAGACTTATGTGGATAGTGTGGCACAGGCAGTCGGCGGTAGTCAACTGTTGCTCACGGGTCAACAGTTTTTTGTTGGGCCAGTGAAGCTTCCTTCCAATGCTATGGTGCTTAATGGCCTGCCAGGTACCTTGCAATTTCTTGATAATCTAAAGGTTAGACGGTAATCGTCACTAATGCAACCATATATAGCCAAAACCCTGGCAGGTCTCGAACCTGTTCTTGCCCATGAACTCCTTGCCTTAGGTGCTGCTGATATCCGTTTACTCAAACGAGCAGTGGCTTTTTCTGGAGATACCAGCTTGCTCTACCGGGCCAACTACGAACTCCGGAGTGCTTTGCGAATTTTAATTCCCATCCATTCTTTTACCGTCTTTGATGAACGCCAACTCTATGAGGGCGTGCGGGAAATAAACTGGGCAGTATACATGAACGTTGGCGATACCCTTGCGGTAGATGCAATAGCACAAGGGGAGGTGTTTCGCCATTCCCAATATATTGCCTTGCTCACTAAAGATGCCATCGTGGATCAATTTCGCGATCGATATAATCGCCGTCCAAATGTTAGCACCATTGGTCCAAATTTGCGCATTAATGTACACGTGCATGGCAATCAGGTGGATATTTCGCTCGATGCCAGCGGGGACTCCCTGCACCGACGCAATTACCGACGCGACACGGTAGAAGCACCACTCAATGAAGTCCTTGCTGCGGGTATGGTGTTACTATCCGGCTGGAATGGAAAAGGATCTTTTGTTGATCCCATGTGTGGTTCAGGCACCCTGCCGATAGAGGCGGCTATGCTTGCAACCAATACGCCGCCACAGATCAAGCGAGAATCATTTGGATTTTTCAAGTGGCCTGATTTTGATCAAAAACTTTGGGCAAGCATCAAGGCCGAAGCCGATTCAAAGATCCAACCTTTTGAATTTCAAATACTTGCGGGAGATAAAGACCCTCGCGCCCGAAATGCTACGGCACTCAATCTGATGTCTGCTAATCTGGAAGATACGGTACATGTGGAAAAAACACCGTTTGAAAAACTGGAAGCTCCAGAAATACCGGGCACGCTCATCATGAATCCGCCCTATGACGAGCGACTCAAAATTGAAGATTCGGTTACTTTTTATAAAAATATCGGAGACGTCTTGAAGAAACGCTGGCCGGGCTGGTCAGCCTGGATTATTTCTTCTAACCGAGATGCGCTGAAGCACATAGGACTGAAATCTGCGCAAAAGATTTCACTGATCAATGGGGCTTTGGATTGCAGCTATCAGAAATTTGAAATGTATTGAAGGTTCATTGCTATTTTAAACATCGATACTTTTCATGAAAGAAAATCGCCTAGCCTTTTTGCTTTGCCTTGGTGTTTTTGGTACGCTGACTATCCTTGCAGCGGTGTTTTACCAAGAACGCATCATCAACCTTGACATGGCGTTCCAGGCACTCCTGATCCTAAAAAGTGGCAGTCTGGAGATTCAAAGCGGGCGTTTTGGTGCAGCAGTCACGCAGATATGGCCTTGGGCGGCACAAGCGATAGGCTTGCCCTTAAAAGGCGTTTTAATGGCTTATTCCTTGGGACATGTGCTTTGGCCAGCCATTCTCGCCTTGTTCTGCTGGCGCATTGGGCAGTGGCGCTGGTCGTTGGCCATTGGATTGGTGGCAACCTTAATGACGACCCATACCTTTTACTGGCTTTCAGAAATGCCGGCAGGGCTGGTTTTTCTTTGTGCGGTATTTTCCTGGATGCACGCCAAAGGTTCCTTTGATGCTTTTCGCTGGTGGGAATGGCCGCTGTGGTTGGGGGCTCTGGTGACTGCATTTTATTTCCACCCGCTGCTGCTGTACGCCCACACTTTCCTCTGCTTGTTTTTTTTGTTGGAAAAAAACAAAGCTAGAGCATGGGCCTGGATGCACCTTGCTGCGCTAGGCGTTTTTGCTGCCTTGGCTTTCCTGAAATACAAGGTTCTAAAACTGGATTGGTACGATGCGGCAGCGATAAAACGACAAGAAGCCTTTGGCAAATTATGGCCCAATTGGTTTGATATTGAAAGCAACAGAGTGTTTTTGAAGTGGTGTGTAGCAGATTATTGGTTGCTGTGGGGGGTGTTGGCCGCGACTGTGGTCTATTATGCTTGGAAAAAACAATGGGCTAGGGGAGTACTTGTGTTGGGCTGGCCACTAGGCTTTGTTTTGCTGGTCAACGTGCCCTTTTACGAAGCTGTTGGTCAACAATTTTATATGGAAAATCTGTACCTGCCGCTGGCGGTATTTGCATCCATTCCCCTAGTGTTTGATGTGCTGCGGGATCAAACAAAAAACGACCACCTCGCGCGAAGCGGGGCAGTCGTTTTGGGTGTTTTATTCGGACTTAGTCTTTTTCGTATCGGACAAACCCATCAACCCTGGTCGGATAAACTAGCCTGGGAACAAGGCTTTTTAAAAGAAACAGCCAAGCGCACGAACCGAAAAATTGTGCTTTCAGAGAAGCAAGCCCCAATGGATAAGTTGAAAATGTCTTGGGGCAGCCCATTTGAATTTCTAATATTGTCTTCGCTTTCAAACCCTGACAGTGCCCGTTGTTTGATCATTCATGAAAGCCCTGAGCGTTTTGACAGCCTGCTTACCCGGCCGCGTTTGTTTTTTGGGGCGTTTAAGAATTATCCGTTTGAGGCGTTGCCGAAGGCGTATTTCAATTTTCAGGATACTAGTCGGTATGTACGTTGGTAAGCTGATTTTAATTCACACTCAACTCATAAGGAATTCGGAACATAATCCCATTGTTTTGTCGGAAACCCTGCATGGTTTTATAAAGCGGGTAAAACTCGCCCAATTCCTGGCGAATGGCCCAGGCTTTTACACTGTCATCGCGTTCTTTTTTGTGTATCATCTGATCCAGGAACTGCTCTAAACCAGATTTGGTCTGTGGGTATTCGGAAGTGCGGTATTTTTCAAGATTGGCCAATTTAGCTGCGGCGGCGAGCGCGCGATCTAAGCCACCAAGGTCGTCTACGAGCCCAATTTCTTTAGCTTTTGCAGCAGACCATACGCGGCCTTGTGCTATTTCATGAATTTGTTCGGGTGTACGATGGCGACCAGAAGCGACCTTCCCGAGAAAATCCTGATAAATCCAGTCTACCCGATCCTGAATAAGTTGACCCTCTTCGGCTGAAAAATCATACACAGTACTGCCGAATGCGGAGTATTTCTGTGTGCGCACCGTATCAAAGGTGATACCGAGTTTGTTGCGCATGGTTTTTTCCAAAATTGGAATTATCCCGAATACACCGATGGATCCGGTTATCGTGGCGGGTTCAGCAAAAATACTGTCGGCATGGCAAGCAATATAATAGCCGCCAGAAGCCGCTACGTCACCCATGCTGACCACCACGGGCTTACCTGCTTGCCTGCATAAGTCCAGCTCGCGAAGGATGTTATCGCTGGCGAGGGAGCTACCCCCAGGCGAATTGACGCGCAAAACGATGGCCTTAATGCTCGGGTCTTTTCGGATTTTTCGTAGCATTTTCACGTATTTCCCATCGACAATGACCCCTGGTTCTCCTTCGTCACCATCCTGAATCTCGCCTTCCGCATATACAATGGCTATTTTGTCCTTGACAGAGAAATTGGTCTTTTTGCCCCTTGCATCAAAATACTCCTCCAGACTCACGCGGTTAAGTTTTTCCTTCTCTCCAAGTCCAATGCGGGTCTTGATCATAGCAAAGACCTCGTCTTCATAGGCAAAACGGTCAACCAATCGAGTTTTCTTTGCCTTTTCGGCATTAAAACCGTCGTATCGCTCTGCAATTTGACGTAATTCGGTTTCAGATATGTTGCGACTCTTGGCTACGTCTTTGATGAAAATATCATATAGCGGAGTGATGTATTCCCGGATTTGGAGGCGATTTTCAGCACTCATTTTGTCCGCGCGGAAAGGCTCTGTTGCACTTTTGTATTTGCCACAATAGAAAATGCGCATTTGGATATCTAGTTTGTCCAACAAGCCTTTGAAATAGGTTATAGTACTCGAATACCCTCTAAAATCCACAACGCCTTGCGGACTCATCATCACACTATCGGCCACAGAGGCCAGGTAGTACGCACCTTGGGTGTAGTAATGGGCATAGGAAACGATGAATTTTCCTTCCGAACGGAAATCTGCCAAGGCATTGCGTAGCGTGGCCGAACTAGCTTTTCCGAGCATTACAGTGGATGCGTTGAGATAGATCCCTTTAATATCTGGATCTTCCTTAGCGCGCTGGATCGCAGTGACCATATCGGAGAGGCCGAGTACGTCCTTTTGTTCAAAATCAAAAGGATCCATGGAAAGGTTGTTGGTTTTTTCCGGGATTTGCTTTTTGAAATCAAGCTCCAGCACGGTATTGGCGCTAATTTTGACCTTTTCTTTTTCAGATATGCTCCCAGCCATGGTAGTTAACCAGCCGATTCCCAGGAAAAAAAGCAGGCCCAATGCAAGTGCGGTGCCCAGACAAGATGCAAACAAAAACTTGAAAAACTGACTCATGCTGCTGTAGTTTATTTGTAAATTTGGTGATCTTTTGATGGGCTAATCCGTATTAAAAAAGTAAAGAAAGGTCTTTGCCCCGCTTAGGAACGCGGCACTAATAACTTAGTCATTTTAGGTCAACCATTTTTTCATCAGACAACCCTATTTTTCTGCGAATAGTGGGGCTATTTAAAGAAAAATAGCGGCCGTATGATAGAACAAAGGGTGGCATCAAATGACTAAGTTATTGGTGTCGCGTTCCTTATTCACATACAAAGACAAAGACCTTCCACGCGTTGTTTTACAATATTAGATAAAGGGCGCTCAAATTGGGAGGAGAAGCCGAAGCGAAGGGATAAAAGAAACGGGTTCAACGCTCAATATGTACCTTTTTTAGCGATAAAAGATTGATTGCGTTGCGCGAAAGCCCCCTTACCCGCCGATTTGCGAATTGTGCGGTCTCATCGTAGAAAAGGAAGATAACAGGACTTTCTTCGACCAATATCATTTCCATAGCTCTGTAAAAGGCATAGCGACGCTCTACATCGGTTTCGCGGAGCGCGGACTCGTATAACCGGTCAAATGCCGAGTTTTGAAAGTGGGTATAATTCGGCGGTGCAGTATTCTTTGAATAAAAACAGGTCAGGAAACTTTCAGCATCGGGGTAATCAGCGATCCAGGAGGCCCGGAAAAACGGAGCTTGGCCATTACGCATTCGTTCTCGGAGGAGGGCGGTTTCCGTCATTTCGATGCGCACTTTTATACCCAAATCTTCCCACTGGCGTGAAATAAATGTACAGAGATCAAGGTAGTCATTGTTGCAGAGCAGGGTGATATTGGGTAGATTTTGTCCGTTTGGAAAACCAGCTTCTACAAGAAGGCGAGCCGCCCTGATAGGATCATAAAGATAACCAGGAACACCGATATCATCAAATGAAGGAAGGCCACGTGGTGCAAACCCTGAACTAGCAGGTCGGCCCACATTGTTGCGGAGTGTGCGGAGCAATTGCTCGCGGTCAAAGCCTAAATTAAGAGCCTGGCGTACCTTTTTGATTTGCAAGGGACTTAAATTTCCCGTGATTCGAGTTGCACTATCTATTAGAATTCCCAAGTACTCCGTGTTCAAATACGGATTCTTCAAAAAATAAAACTGATCAGCAAGCGAAGGTTGCAAAATGCCTTCCGGGCTGAGCAATTCATTGATGTAAGAACTCTCGAGCCCAAAAAAGTAATCCAAATTTCCCTTTTTAAAC
>JBBQLD010000231.1:0-7616 GCA_038327555.1 Chitinophagales bacterium | reverse complement strand
TGCTCTGAAAACAACAGCACATTCGTCCAGGCTTCGTCGAATTCGGCAGCGGGGTAATCTTTTTTGCCCAGCATGGCCCAGAGCGTTTCCGCTTGCACGAGTTGTTCTGCAGTATTTCGGTTCGTGGCGGTTTCGAGCGCGGAGGAGGCCGCCCCGTCTTCCCAGTACGGCGTAAAATCGCCCCGATGGGTGGGGATTTTTTCGCTGTATTTTTGCTCAAATGCTTGAAACATCTCCGCCGTTGTCGCGATGCGGAATTTCGGATACTCGTATTGTTCATTCCACTCGCGCACAAATTCCGGCATATCGACGTCGGGCCCGCCATTGTCGCCGAGCGTGTACCGAATTTGGACCATATCGTAGGGGTAATTTTCGTTATCCAGTTCGCCGAGGAATTTCAAAATAGGCGTGCCTTCGGTGTGGCGGAGTTTGCCCAGCAGCCAGTCGTGGAACCAGGAATAACCATGCCGGGTCATCCAAAACAGCACCTTGTTTTTGCCTGACGGGGCTTCCCAATAAAACGGAACATCGCCCCAGGCCTCAAACGTTTGGCCTACCTGATAGCCGCCATGCGCCTTATGCGGCATGTGATTTGGACCAATGGAAAAATATTTGACCTCGTTTTCTGCCAGCGCGGGCACAATTCCCCAGGCGTATCCAGGTACGTCGGTGATCATGGCGGAGTTGATGTGAATGCCTTGTTCCCGCTCCAATTGATTGGCAAAATTGGTGATGTGCATCAATTCTTCCGGGCGTTGCAAGCCGGTAAGTTCGCTGCCATAAAGTGCATCCAGCCCGATCCAGCCATTTTTTACAGCCGTGAAAAAGGCTTGGCGAGTGCTATCTGGAGCGTTTTTCAGGTATCCTTCCACGGCCCAAAGCACTTCTACATTCCATTTGTAAGGGGCGCCTTCAGGGTAATTGGCCGTCTTTTTAGCCAATGCAATGCCTTGATCAATGTTGCGCCATTGCAATTGCTCCACTTCTGATTGCTGGTGGGTAAACCCGATGTCCACGTGTGAATGGGGCAGGAAATACACCTCGAAGGGACGAACGGGTTTCAGGATCAGTTCTTGTTTCCAGGAGGTGTTTTTTGAGTCGTTCAGCACCAGTTCCAGGCTGGCTGGACGGGGTTGTATCACCTGATTAATCCAGATAGAAAACGTATTCAAGCCTGGTTTGAGCAGGCGTTCCGCTTGTTTTTCCCCATTCAACATCAAACTGGCAGCAATTGGCGGGCCAACATGCATATACTCGCCATAAACGGGCTGCTTTAATATGCCATTCTCGCGTTTAAGCGCCTGGAGAGAAAGCGCTTTGAAAGCGGACATGACCTCATTTTGATAGGCAACATAAGTATCCGGAAGCGTACTATTTTCGGTTGAAATACGCACCAATAGCGATTTCCCGACTGGAAAATCTCGCGTTGGAACCGTCAGAAATTGGTACCCAAAAACCGAACCTTGTTCATCTTTTGTAGCTGTTGCAACAAAAGAAAGTTCATATCCATCCTTTTTCAGCATCCAGTTTTTGGATGCATCCTTGCGGGGTCGGGCAAAGGAAAATCGTTTTATCCCATTCACCGAACAATCGAAGGAAGCCACAGTCCCGGAATCCGACATGGAGAAAGATGCCTCCCAAATAAAGGTAATTTGCGCCTCCTTTCCATCGGGTAAAGCGCCGGTTTCAAAGGCGATCGGCTTTCCTCCGGGAGCGAGCATGAGCGCAAATTTACCCGGCTGCAAAACGGGCGGATAATCAAGCTCCTGACCAGCCACGATGTGTACAAAACCCTGTGCGTAATTGGCAGAACGTACGGGAAAGAGATGGTCAGGAGCCTGCACTTCCTGGGCTTTCAGGGGCATTAAAAACCCGATAGCGAGGAGAAAGAGTAGCGTTATTTTCATAGTCTTATAATTTCAAGCGAAAAAAGCGTGGACGACAAAGCCGGGGCTCCTTGAGAATGTCTTTCCAGAAATCCATGGAATTCACGTTATACCCAATGAGCAATTCTCCCGGCTTGGATAAGTGTGGAAAGCCTTTGGCGTTGTAGCTAAAATAATCCAGGTCTTTTTCCCATTCTTTGCAATGCCAGACCTTGTGCAAGGGGAAATAGGGGCCTTCAGGTTTTTTCGAAATCTGCACGGCAACTTCATTGTCCATGCCAAAATATTGGTGAGCGAGCATAAACCTTCCGTCGGCCATAGGACTGAGGCTCAACTCATTAGAAGCGAAACGCGTCACAGGTTTGGTTTTTTTATAATCCGTGGTCCACTCCGTACCATTGGCAAATTCCCATTGATCGAATTGTTCAAAAGCCTTGGGTTTTACCCGAGCCATTACGAGCCCCACATTGTCGCCACCAACGCCCATGATATACAGATAACCGTCCGGATTGGCTGCGCCAGCCCAGGAAGTATTGACCATTATTCCACTGCCCATGGTGGCTTTATTTCCATGCTCTAGAGGAAAAAAGAAGGGCGTCTCTATTTGGCGTTGATTGGTAAAAGGGGGCTTGCTGCCCTTCGGAATGGCGATCAGATGAACACCCGTTTGTTCAAATTCAAAGAAAGAACCAGGGACGATGGTATCCTTCACCGGGTACGCAAAAATGTACAAGGTGCTATCGAGCTCCACGTTGACAAATCCATCGCCCAGCCAGTAGTATTCGCCGGGCTTTGTATTCGGTGTCTGGGGCGCAAAAAGAGACGTGGGATTCCCTTTTTTGTCCTTGTGGATAAAAAATTTGAATTTGGCTGGATCCGGCTCCGCGCCATCGAGGTACGCTACACAATTGTGCACCATGGTAAAATCCTTGCGCAAGATGGTTTCGCCAATGGTATCTGCTACCACAGAGTCGCTAAAAATAAAAAGGGTTTTGGTTTTGGCCGTTGCGGGTTTAAATTCTGCCCCGTCCATTGGGATCGCAAAAACCCCGTCGCCGCCAAACCAGCCGGTATTTCGCTGGAACAATTTGTCCCAATCATCCGCTCCCGAAACCAAGCCAATTTGCCCGGAGTCTGCCGGCGTTCGGGGTGCTAAAATTGTCTGATTTTTGGGGCTGCAGGCTCCAATTGTCAAGAGCGTTAAAACGCCCAATACTTTCGTATTCAAAGATTTAGATAAAATTAAGTTCATGCAAAAATTCCTTTTGCGGTAAATGTAGGACTATGCCCAACAAAATCAGTATGTTTGCACATACTTAATTTTTTTGGCACTTTTCCAACAGACGTTCCATGTTTTTTATTTCGAAAAAAACCTTGCAACCAGCCCTTTTCGCATTCCTTTTTTTGACGCTTTGCGCAAGTGCTCCTGCACAAATTTCCTTACCCAAATTATTTGCAGATCATGCAGTCTTGCAAAGGGATGTGGAAGTGCCGGTCTGGGGATGGGCGTCACCAAACGAAAAAATAACGCTCCAAATAGCGGGACAAAAACTTAGTACGAAGGCCGACAAAGATGGCCGCTGGGCTTTGCGACTTGCCCCACACCCGGCTGGAGGTCCTTTTGATATGACCATTACTGGAAAAAACACCCTCCTGCTGAAAGACCTTCTTTTTGGAGAGGTTTGGCTTTGTGCCGGACAATCCAATATGCAATGGACGATGCGGGAGTTTGGCATCAAGCCCGATTCCATCCGGGATACCAGCAGTGAAATCCGTGTGTTTCGGGTAGATTTTGACCTGGATTATTTCCCAAAAAAAGATGTCAAAGGCGGCTGGTGGCAGAAGGCATCCGTAGAAACCGTGAGCGGCTTTACGGCCACGGGGTATCTTTTCGGCAGAGATTTACACGAACATCTAAAAGTTCCTGTCGGACTGATCAGCAGCAACTTAGGTGCCACCTCCATCGAAACCTGGATGCGGGCGGGCGCATTGAAGCCCTTCCCGCAATTTCAAGAAGTCTTGAATAAAATGGAAGCGCCTGGGAAAAATTTTGAGCAGCTCAATGCAGACCTAAAAACCTTCAGAATGCAGTGGGATTCTGCCTACTACTTCAAAAACGATCCGGGGATTATCCAAAACTGGCAGGATCCGTCTACCGATATTTCCGATTGGAAAGAGATGGACATTCCCAATCTCTGGGAAGACGCCGGCCTGGCGAATTATGACGGCTCCGTTTGGTTTCGCAGGGAATTTGATTTGCCGGAGGGTTTCCAGGGGGAGAACTTTAATATTGCCCTCAACCAAATAGATGATTCTGACATTGCCTGGGTGAACGGGGTGAAAATTGGGGAGAGTTTTGGCAATCGCAATTGGCGGAATTACTTCTTCCCTGCCAATATTTTAAAACCCAAAGGCAATGTGCTGGTCGTGCGCATCTTCGACATGGGGAATAAGGGCGGCATGTACACCAATGCGTTTTGGGGCAACCCTATTCTGGTGGGAAAATGGAAATACAAACCTGGTGTGCAGATTGATGCCTCGAAATTTATACAGCCGAACGTTCCTAACGGCAGCTTTTTTACCCACCCGACGCTTTTGTACAACGCCAACATTGCCCCCTTGCAACCATATTCCATTAAAGGAGCCATCTGGTATCATGGCGAGTCGAATATTACGCGATCAGCTGAGTATGCTGAACTCTTGCCTGCCATGATTAAAGACTGGCGGCAACAATGGGGACAAGGAGATTTCCCTTTTCTGGTGGTGCAACTCGCCAATTATTACCCCGAACAAGCACAACCTGCGGAAAGCGAATGGGCAGAACTACGCGCCGCCCAAATAAAAGCCTTGACCCTGCCCAATACGGCCATTGTTACGGCCATAGATCTTGGAGAGGCGGATAATATACACCCCAGAAATAAGCAGGATCTCGGTATTCGGCTCGGGCTGGCTGCTCGTAATATCGCTTACGGAGAAAAGGTTCCGAGCGAAAACCCTATGTATCAAACTATGGCGATAGATGGGAATAAGATACGGATTCGTTTCGCCGCCATTGGAGGAGGGCTCGTTTCCAAAAACAAGTTCGGTTATCTCCGTGGTTTTGCCATTGCCGAAGCGGATAAACAATACCATTGGGCCATAGCATACCTGGAAGGAGATACCGTGGTGGTCTTTTCGCCCAGTGTACTTCAGCCAGTAGCCGTTCGATATGCCTGGGCGGATAATCCAGGGGCCCTGGATTTATACAATAAAGCGGGATTGCCTGCACTGCCTTTTCGGACGGATGCTTGGACTATGTTTACCGCCGGAAAGGTCTTTTTGTATGAAGAAAATGGGTTCTGAACCAGCTGCCATTTTCGTCAAATGTGTTAGACTTGTGTGTTTCTTGATCCTACGTATTCGGATACGCGTATAACCGCACATTAGAACCCGTATTTTACAAAACAATGGTTCTAAACGTAAGATTCACCCTTGGCTTAGAAACCAAAAGGGTTGTCGGGAGGCGGTGTAGCCACTGCGATTGGGTGCTGCCTTTCATGACCAACAAGCTGCCGTGCTCCAAAACCAGCGCAACGGTTTCTTTGCTTGTTTTATGCTTGAACGCAAATTTGCGTGCAACGCCAAAACTCAGGGAAGCAATCGCGCCGTCCTTTTTCAGGGTTTTTTCCCCATCGCTGTGCCAAGCCATTCCTTCTTCGCCACTGTGGTATAAATTGAGGAGGCAGGAGTTGAACGTTTCGCCCGTTTTTACTTCTACTATGGATTTTAATTCTGCTAATTCAGCAGTCCAGCGCAAGGCCCGTTTGGTGGTATTGGAATAGGTATAGTCAAAATCCTGATCCCCGTACCAGGCCACTTTTCGTTTGGTGATGATCCGCTTCCCGAAGAGCACGGCCTCATCGTTTTTCCAGTCGATGTTGTTCAGCAAGTTATCGAGATATCGGTTTGCCTCATGATGGCTCCAAATTTGGCCATAATAGTTAACGATGCCACCATGAGGCAGCAGATTGAGTGCTTCGTCTGGTACGGTATTAAACAGATCCATGATTTTTGAATTGGGTAAATGAAATATCATTCACTTTGTTCACAACCAAGGGCTGTGTCTGAAATCCGATAATCAACACCTGACTAATTCCGAATCACTTTCCAAACCCCAACACCTGCTTTTGAACGAATTTGAAGCGCGTAGAACCCAAGAGGCAAATGATTCTGCTCAAAAAGGAGGTTTTCGCCTGCTATTAACACCCGGGAAGCAGACCAAACCGTTTTTCCCGAAACATCGCTAAGCGTAAGTATTGCTTCGCTATCGGGTGCTTCGGCCAAAAAAACAGACAGTCGCTGTTCAAATGGGTTGGGCGACACCTGCGCAGGCAAGGCAACATTGGGCTCAAGGGCAGAAACGGTGAAACAACTCTCCCCCGAAATAATGGGGCTGAAAAAATCGGCGACTTTTTGTGCCCTTTCTGGCGGGTTGTGTGCATAGTGGTAAAAACCATTGTTGGCATACCGCACACATTCAAACAAGGCCAAGCCAGGGATGAATGGATCACAGTTCAGAAAATCAGTGGTGAAAGGCGGTGGGTTAGGCATGGCAAGTAGTGCTCCTGCAATGGCTCCGTTGCCAAAGGTGTGCATGAAATTGGTATGCCATGGCGTAAAACCGAGATTACAATAAGCAGATAGTGTGACCATTGGTTGATCGTAGCCGAAGGGAACAATACCATCACAGGTTTGGTGATAGAGATACATTGCTGGCGTATCTGGCCCTTGCAGCCAATTTTTAGGGAGTGCCTCGTAAGGCAAGCCACCAAAAAAACTGGCTACCCCGATAACCTCATCGCTATATCCATTGAGGTTTAGGATGCCGCCCAAAGGCCCCAAATCAGGCCGTTGCAAAGCTGCGCCTGTCGGGATTATAATTTGGGTTACGCAATTTTGGTCATAACAGTTGGTCACATTTGCTGCGGGGATTGGAGCATCAGGGAGCGCGAAACAGGCACTTGGCTTTTCTTCCGGGCGGTCGAGTAAGCCCACGGCAAGGGCAAGAAAAGCCCCGGCACTTTGGCCACCCACCATTACTTTATTGTTGCAAGTTGAATCCTGTATGGATCGGGCTTTAAGCCAGCGGATGGCGCCTTTCACGTCTTGCTGGCCCCGGTAAATGGCGCGGATGAGCTCCATAGAGTCAGCGGCATAAAGGCAATTGCTCGGATAGCCATCAGGTGTTGGGGCAGGATTAGGGACAAAGGCTGACTTGTGCCATCCTTTTCGGTAATTCACGGAGGCCACTACATAGCCACGCTGTGCAAATTCGGCAGCAAATACAGCTTCAGTTTCTTTGCAGCCACCAATCCAGGAACCCCCGTGTATGAATACCAGGATTGGCCGCTGCTGGTTGTTGTCACCCACGGGTTTGTAGAGGTCTAGCGTCAGCGAGGTCGGGATGCCAGCGTAATTAATGTCTACCCCGTATTCCAGATCTTTTTCAACCCGATAGCTGTACTGTTTGGCGGTGTAGGATGTTTGTGCCACGAGCGAAGCTGCGAAAAGCAGGAGCACGAAGACGGTGTATGTTTTTTGCATAATAGGTAAGGAACGCGGGTGGTATAAATGTACAATTTTTTGATCCTTATTTTTGTCCCGAGTGCTTTTGATTTCTAGTAGATTTTTTTTACCAAAAAAAAAACCACCACAAAGAATTAAAGAGAAAAAAAAAACAAACCAAAAAAA
>JBBQLD010000230.1:0-7620 GCA_038327555.1 Chitinophagales bacterium | reverse complement strand
AAACAACCCGCCTTCGCCAAGGCTACGGCGGGTAAAGATAAAATAGTGGAGGGACTACTATTTTGATTTTGAGTAGGTTTTGGGGCGATGTAACATCGCCCCAAAACCAAATTTGAAGACCTAATCACTAATGTGCGGGCTGAAAACACCCTCGCATGGTAAAATAACCAAACCAACAAATACCCCAAATAGCCAAATCAACAATGAAACACAATGCTTGTCCATCTATTTGAATACTTAAAAGAACATTACGACCTGCCAGGTGCAGGCCTGTTCAAATTCATCTCGTTCCGGGCTGGAGTAGCGATGCTATTGTCGCTCTTAATTTCGATGATCATTGGTAAACGGATCATTGACTGGCTAAGAAAATCTCAAATCGGGGAAACCGTGCGCGACCTAGGTCTTGCAGGCCAAACCTCGAAAGCAGGCACTCCAACCATGGGGGGAATCATCATCGTGGCGGCTACCTTGATCCCGTGTTTGCTGCTGGCTCGACTCGATAACGTATACATTCTGCTTATGCTGTTCAGTACGGTTTGGATGTTCGCCATTGGTTTTCTGGATGATTACATCAAGGTGTTCAAAAAGGATAAAGCGGGTTTGAAAGGTCGGTTTAAAATAATGGGTCAAGTGGGTTTGGGACTGATTGTAGGTATTACCATGTTGGTGAATGATGAGGTGGTGGTGCGTATGGATCCAGATGTAGCCAAACAAAAGGGCTATGAAATTATGGAGACCCTTTTTGTGAAAGACCCCTCTACACCAAATACTTACAAGGAAATGGTGTATGTAAAAGCGGCGATCACCAATGTTCCATTTTTCAAGAATAACGAACTGGATTACTCGCGCTTCTTGTGGTTTTTGGGTGATAATATTGGCAATTTGAGCTCAATCTTCTTTGTCTTAATGGTCATTTTAGTCATCACGGCAGTGAGCAATGGAGCGAATTTGACAGACGGACTCGACGGACAAGCGGCAGGCGTTTCGGCTATTGTAATTGCCGCGCTTGGAATCCTGGCCTATTTGAGTGGCAACTCGGTTGCAGCAGATTTTTTGAAAATCTTCTACATCCCATACAGTAGTGAACTGGTGATTTTTTCAGCCTGTTTGCTGGGCGGGTGCATCGGTTTTCTGTGGTACAACGTGTTCCCGGCGCGGGTTTTTATGGGCGACACTGGGAGTCTGACTTTGGGTGGAATCATCGCGGCACTTGCCATTGTAACCCGTAAGGAGTTGTTGATTCCGGTGTTGTGCGGTGTTTTTTTGGTGGAAAGCTTATCTGTGATTATCCAGGTATGGTATTTCAAATACACCAAACGAAAATACGGGGAAGGTCGGCGGGTGTTTTTGATGGCGCCACTCCACCATCATTACCAGAAAAAAGGCTACCACGAGGTGACCATATCAGTGCGGTTCTGGATTATACAAATCCTACTCGCGGTGGCTACGATTATAACCTTGAAAATCAGATAATTAATAAAAACCACCAGGGATTCGTAGCGAGACATAATTAAACGATGTTTTCTATGTGCCTAATGTGTTTTAAAATATGAAAAAACGACTCGTCATACTAGGCTCCGGTGAATCCGGTACAGGTGCGGCCCTCTTGGCCCAACACCTTGGCTATGACGTGTTTGTATCCGATAAAGGGGCGATAAAGGCAGCATTTCAAGTAGAATTGAACAACGCCGGAATCGCCTGGGAGGAAAACCAGCATACCCTGGATAAGATATTGAATGCCAACGAGATCATTAAAAGCCCGGGTATTCCTGAAAAGAGCGAAGTGATGAACGCTGTGCGAGCAAAAGGCATCAACGTCATCGGAGAAATTGAATTTGGATACCGCCATGCAGGCAAATGCCAGCTGGTGGCCATCACAGGTTCAAACGGCAAAACGACCACGACGGAATTGACTTACCATCTTTTAAAAACTGCTGGTCTGGATGTTCGTAAAGGCGGAAATGTGGGCAACTCATTTGCGCGAATGGCCCTGGAAGATTTAAAAACAGGAAAAACAAAAGCGGCCCAACGAATTTTTGTGCTGGAGGTTTCAAGTTTTCAACTCGATGATATTCAGCAGTTTCGGCCCAAAATTGCGATGCTACTGAACATCACACCTGATCATTTGGACCGTTACGATTACAAATTAGAAAACTATGCGGCGGCGAAGTTTCGGGTAACGATGAATCAACGCCGTGGGGATAAGTTCATTTACAATGGTTTCGACCCGGTGGTAGCTAGTCAAACTCACCGGGTGACTTCAAGTCACCCGGTGAGTTTGACTAAGCCCAAGCAAATCGCCATTCGAAAAGGCTTCTACAAAAATGGCCTAATCAAGGTCGGGAAACAAGCTTTTGACCTAACTAAAGGTAATTTTCGGGGCCCGCACAATATGTTCAATGCTGCCTGTGCCATTCGCGCTGCACTGTTATTGGGCGCCGAACCGGTCAAAATTCAAGCAGGACTGAACACGTTCGTTCCACCGCCGCACCGCTTAGAAAAAGTAACTGAAAATGGCGGTATCACATGGATCAACGACTCGAAAGCAACTAATGTGGACTCAGTTTTCTATGCCCTGCAGGCGATGGATACGCCAACGGTGTGGATCGTTGGCGGCCAGGACAAGGGGAACGATTATTCGCCACTCTTGAAATTGGTGAAAAAAAAGGTGAAGGCTATCGTTTGCATGGGCGTAGATAATTCAAAGATAATCAGGGTGTTCGGGGAGATGAAAAAGCCAATGCTAGAGACCCGGAGCGCCCAGGAAGCCGTGAAAGCGGCGGCAGGTTTTGCGGAGAAAGGTGATGCTGTTTTGCTCAGCCCGGCTTGTGCCAGTTTTGATTTGTTCAAGAATTATGAGGATCGGGGTGAGCAGTTTCGGGAGGCGGTTTTAAAACTAAGCGTTTTTTCTAAACACTAAGGGACTAAGGGGCACTAAGTTAAGAGGTTTTTTTAAAACACTAAGGGACTAAGGGGCACTAAGTTAAGAGGTTTTTTTAAAACACGAAGGGACTAAGGGGCACTAAGTTAAGAGGGGTTTTGGATGTTTGAAAATCAAAACGATTTTATCTCTAAATAAACGGATCATGACCAAAAAGGAAGTCAATCAGATAGCTTACGAGGTAGTTTCCTGTGCGATTGAAGTGCATAAGATATTGGGTCCGGGCTTGTTGGAATCCGTTTACGAGGCCTGTTTAGAATATGAATTGGAATTGAGAGGGTTTGATGTGGAGCGCCAGCGAAAAGTGCAAGTGAAGTATAAAGAAATTATCTTAGAAACTGACTTGAGGTTTGATTTACTGGTAAATGACTGTGTTATAGTTGAATTGAAAGCAGTTCAAGAAATCAATCCAATCGAAATTGCCAAACTTTTATCCTACATGAAACTGCTCAAAAAACCCAAAGGACTAATGATCAATTTTTTTACTGACAAAATCATAAACAGCACAACACCTTACGTCAACGAATATTTTTCAGCATTGCCCGAAGGAGATTAAACCCCTCTTAACCTTAGTGCCCCTTAGTCCCTTAGTGTTTTAAAAAAAAGCCATTTCAGTTCCCAAAGCGTAACAAAACCCCTCTTAACCTTAGTGCCCCTTAGTCCCTTAGTGTTTTAAAAAAAAACCAGTTCAGTTTTCAGTGTTTTAAAAAAAAACCAGTTCAGTTTTCAGTGTTTTTAAAAAAACCAGTTCAGTATTAAAAAAAAATGCCAACGATCGCGCTAGAAATGGAACGCTTAAGAAACCCGTACTCCGGTCTGGGGCAATACTGCCTCCAACTGGGTCGTGCGTTCTCAGCTTTACCCGCCGAAGCTTTCCTGCCCGCCAAGGCTCGGCAGGCGGGAGCGAAGGCGGGTGCTCAAACATTGAGTTTTGCTTGCCTGGTTCCAGCAGATTGCAAGGGTGAGTTTGGCAGCGGAATGAGCTACAAATCAGTGAAACCCTGGCATAAGATTATAGGGCCAAGCTTTGATGAATCACTCTGGCACTGTATGCACCAGGATTCGGACTATATGCCACGCAGCCGCAAAACACCTTTGGCTATTACGATACACGACCTGAATTTTCTGGATCGCCCGGATTATTCAGAAGCCAAAAAGCACCGCCGTATATCAGCTATGCAGCAAAAAATCAATCAGGCAAAAGGCCTGGTGTATATCTCGGAATATGTGCAGAATTGGGTTCGTCAGCACATGCACGTACCCACAGAAATGCTGGAACAAGTGATTTACAATGGAGGGAGCTTTAAGTATCAATTGGAAAGTGTCAAGTTGAAAGGAGAGCAAGAATCGTCTCCATTTCTATTTTCAATTGGCATTCATCCGAAGAAGAATTACCACGTGTTGATGCCGCTCTTGGCTGAATTTAAGGAATATCGGTGGATTATCGCAGGACCAGATAGCCGCGGTTATCGGGCCAAAATAGAACAGGAAGCAGTCAAGTTTGGGGTACAGGATCGGATAGAATTTTGTGGGCCAGTTGGAGATGAAGGAAAGCTGAAATATTATCAGAAGTGTGTGGCTTTGCTTTTCCCTTCGCTTTCGGAAGGTTTTGGATTGCCGGTGGTAGAAGCGATGTCTCTGGGAAAACCCGTGTTTTTATCCAACCGCACGAGTCTACCAGAAATAGGTGGAACAGAAGCCTACTATTTTAAAGATTTTGAACCAAAAACCCTCAAAGAAACCTTCGCCGCAGGCATCAAGGACTTTGAAAATGACCCAGATAAACCCGCTAGAATGCAAACCTGGGCATCCCAGTTTACTTGGGAAAAAGCCGCCAAACAATACATCGATTTCTATCAAAACCTATTGACTAAAGTGGTAAGTGTTAAGCGGTAAGTGATTTTATCCTTATCACGACTGACCACAATATTTCTCAAAAGCACTCAACACTTAACACTCAACACTTAACACTCAACACTTAACACTAAAAAAATGTCACTCGGCAACCGAATAGCAGCAGAACTTAGGGGCGATCGTACCATCTGGATGATCGTGGCTGTGCTGAGTATGTTCAGTATTCTGGCCGTGTTCTCCTCTTCCGGTTGGGAGGCCTGGCGTACCCGTGGAGGCAATACCACAGGGATTATCATTGGGCATATGGTGAAGTTGGCTTTTGGCTTATTCCTGGTTTATCTGTGCCATTTGATTCACTATCGGCGGTATCAACAGTTGGCGCGCCCGCTGCTTTTGCTGACCATACCCTTGCTGATTTTTACGCTGTTTTTTGGAACCAATATTAATGATGCAAACCGTTGGATCAGCCTCGGAGGATTCAGTTTTCAACCTTCCGAAATGGCGAAAATCGCCCTGATTATCTACGTAGCGCGGGCATTGACTATAAAACAAGAATACATTACCAGCTTTAGACAAGCTTTTTTTCCCATTATTATTCCAGTGGTATTGGTATGCGGGCTCATTGCGCCATCTAACCTAAGTACGGCAATGATTTTATTTACCACTTGCATCCTGTTGATGTTTATGGGCCGTGTTAGTGGACAATATATTGTGATGATGATGATGCTTGGTGTGCTGGTTTTTGTCATCCTGGTAGGGATCGGAAAAGTGTATCCTGAGCTGGATCTGGTGCGCGTGAATACCTGGGAAAAGCGGGTAGAAACTTTTCTGCACGATGAAGACGGCGGTTATCAGGTACAACAAGCTAAAATAGCGATTGCTAAAGGCGGCATTTTTGGAAACGGTCCAGGCAACTCCATGATGCGCCACTACTTGCCTTACTGCAATGCCGACTTTATCTACGCGATTATCTGTGAGGAGTATGGATTGGTGGGCGGAACGATTGTGCTTGCACTTTATGTGCTTTTGTTTTTGCGAAATGTGCGACTTGTTACCCAAAGTCCCAAAGCGTTTGGGGCATTTTTAGCCATAGGGCTAAGTCTGATGCTTACTGTTCAAGCCCTGGCGAATATGGCGGTGAACCTGAATCTGGTGCCGGCCACAGGATTGACCCTGCCGTTAGTGTCGATGGGTGGAACGAGTGTGTTATTTACCTGTATTTCCTTGGGGATGATTTTGAGTGTTTCGAAGTACATCGAATCTATAGAATGATGAAAGCTTAACAAATCAAAAAAATCTGTTTCGATCCATGTCCCAGTAAAAACCACAAATATTCACCATTCCTAACCATGGTGATCAATAAAATGAGCGATCAAAAATTAAAAGTACTCGTGACAGGCGGCGGCACAGGAGGCCACGTTTTCCCGGCAATCGCCATTGCAGATGCAATCAAAAAGATGCGCCCGGACACAGAAATTTTATTCGTAGGTGCCCATGGAAAAATGGAAATGGAACGCGTCCCAAAAGCAGGATACGCGATTGAAGGTTTGAACATTGCTGGTTTTCAGCGGAGCATGAGTTTAAAAAACCTCTCCTTCCCGATCAAACTGCTAAGAAGCCTGTGGAAGGCTAGAAATATCGTGCGGAAGTTTCAGCCAGATGTGGTGATTGGTACAGGAGGGTATGCGAGTGGACCAGTGATGCGGGCAGGTCAGCGTGCAGGCATTCCTACGATGATTCAGGAGCAAAATTCCTATGCCGGTGTGACAAACAAACTTTTAGGCAAAAGAGCCGGCAAAATTTGCGTTGCGTACGACCACATGGAGCAGTTTTTCCCGGCGGATAAAATTGTATTCACCGGAAATCCGGTTCGCTCCGACATTTTGAACCTCGAAGGAAAGCGCAAGGAAGGCCTGGAATACTACGGCCTTGACCCGGAAAAGAAAACCATCGTCGTCATCGGTGGCAGCCTGGGCGCCAGAACCTTGAACAATGCAATGCGTGACAATGTGGAGTTTTTTGAAAAATACGATGGGATTCAGGCCATCTGGCAGTGTGGAAAATTTTATGAATACGAATACACGGCCATGGAAACGGCCAAATTGCCCAATGTCCAGTGTCGCGCATTTATTGACCGAATGGATTTGCTTTATGCCGTTGCAGATGTGGTGATTTCGAGGGCGGGAGCTTTGAGTATCAGTGAATTGTGTTTGGTTGGAAAGCCAGCCATCCTAGTGCCTTCGCCTAATGTAGCCGAAGATCATCAGACAAAAAACGCCCTGGCACTGGTAGAAAAAGGTGCAGCAAGACTTGTAAGAGACGGAGATGCCAGCGAGAAAATGCTACAAGACGCCCTCTTGATTCTGGAAAGTGAAGCACTTGCCTTTAGTCTCAGTGAAAGCATCCGGCAGTTGGGAAGACCCAATGCAGCGGAAGCGATTGCAAGAGAAGCCATTAAGTTGGTTGATAAAGGTTGATAAAGGTTTATAAGGGTTTATACTGTTTATTATCAACCCTCATAAACCTTCATCAACTTTTATAAACATTAATAAGGGTTTATACTGTTTATTATCAACCCTAATCAACCTTCATCAACTTTTATAAACATTAATAAGGAACATGAAAATCAAAATTTTAACCATTGCACTGGTCTTTACCGCCCTGATCGCCTGCCAAAAAGTCAATGATAAAAATCCCGTCTTGCTCGGCAATTGGCAGGGCACTGAGTGGCTTATCATGGACAAACCGAGTGGTATAGATGCTTCACAGGTCGGTTTTGAATTCAAGGAAGACGGCACTTATACCGCCAAATTCGGAGATCAAAA
>JBBQLD010000229.1:0-7643 GCA_038327555.1 Chitinophagales bacterium | reverse complement strand
GGTGGCCAAACGATGAATATGCGTGTCCACAGGAAAAGCTGGCCAACCAAAAGCCTGAGACATTACCACAGAAGCCGTTTTGTGCCCCACCCCAGGCATGGCCTCTAAATCCTCAAAACTCTCGGGGACTTTGCCGCCGTGTTTTTCCATGATTATTTTTGACAATCCACTGATTCCTTTTGATTTTGCCGGAGAAAGCCCGCAGGGTTTGATAATTTCCCTGATTTCTTCGATGGGCACCTGCGCCATGTCGGCAGGGTTATTGGCACGGGCAAAAAGTTTGGGGGTAATTTGATTTACCCGTTCATCGGTGCATTGGGCAGAGAGTAACACTGCAACTAATAAGGTGTACGGATCCGAGTGCTGGAGTGGTATTGGGGTTTCAGGGAAGAGGTCGTTTAGGATTCGCTGAATGTTGGCGGATTTTGTCATTTCGTCATTTTGGTCATTTCGTCATTTTTACCCGCCGAAGCCTTGGCGAAGGAGGGGAGTCATTTTTACCCGCCGAAGCCTGAGCGAAGGAGGGGAGTCATTTTTACACGCCGAAGCCTTGGCGAAGGAGGGGAGTCCGGCAAATTCATTTTGCCTAAAAGGGTAGGTCTCCCATATCAGAATTAAACCCGTAGGGAATCTCAGGCTCTCGTAATTCATTCTTGGTTGAATTTATTGACCCTATCGACTTAATGTATTTGTTCAACATCTGATGACATCGAAGCAGTAAAGTCGAAATGCGTGTAAAAGTAGGCTCATCAGCGAATTTTCTGTTGTAAGACTTCTTGAGCCAAGTCTTGGTTTCTAACAATGAACCCCTTGCATAAAAACAGAAATTCTTGTTTTCCTTATAGTGAAACCTGCCATGCCCTTCCGAAATATTGGCTGCAATAGAGTCCGCTGCTTCGCAAAACTGCTTTCCAATAATGTCTTTTTGAAATTTGTCCCATTTGTCCATAACCGCCCATACTTCCTCACCAATCTCAATAGCCATTTGATAAACTTTCAAGTCGTCAATAGGAATATAACTCATGTTTAAAGGAAGTGTTTATTTGATTTCTCCTGACAAATTTACAAAATATCAATCAACTTCAGACCAATACAGGTATAAATGACGAATGACGATCAATGACGATGACGATCAATGCTTAAAATGTCGCAACCCAGTAGTCACCATGGCCATACCACGTTCGTTGCAGGCATCCACTGAATCCTGATCCTTCATGGAACCTCCTGGTTGGATAACCGCCGTTATACCTGCCTCATGCGCGATTTCCACACAATCCGGGAAGGGGAAAAATGCATCACTGGCCATCACTGCACCGTTTAAATCAAAACCGTAAGATTTAGCCTTAGTAATAGCCTGGCGCAGTGCATCAACCCGACTTGGCTGGCCACAGCCCATGCCAATGAGCTGACGCTCTTTCACGAGCGCAATGGCATTTGATTTCAGGTGTTTAGCGCATTTGGCAGCAAAAAGCAGTTCACCGACTTCCTTTGGGGTAGGTTGTCGATTGGTTACTGTTTTCAGGTCGGCTTCTGTTTCGGTGCGCAGATCGGCATCTTGCTCCACTACCCCATTCAACAGACTTCTGAAGGCGCGTTTTTGGAGCTCAAAGTTTTTGATTCTAAGTAAAATGCGCTGTTCCTTCTTTTTCAAAAGTTCCAGTGCTTCCGGCTCAAAATCGGGTGCAATGAGTACCTCGTAAAAAAGTTTGTTGATCTCTTGAGCAGTGGCCACGTCCACCTTAGTATTCGTAATAAAAATGCCCCCGAATGCCGAAGTCGAATCACAAGCCAAGGCTGCTTGCCAGGCTTCGAGCAGGGTATTCCGGCGTGCAATACCACAAGCATTGGTATGTTTTAGAATGGCAAACGCTGGCTTTCCAAGTTGGAATTCGCGCATTAACTGTACGGCCGCATCAATGTCAACGAGGTTGTTATACGAGATGGCTTTGCCTTGTATTTTGTCAAAAATTTGCTCGAAATCTCCAAAAAATACCCCGTTTTGATGCGGATTTTCACCATATCGGAGAATGTCAGAACGGTGGATGCTATGTTTGAACGAAATATCAGCAGTGCCTTCGTTGAACCAATTGTAAATCGCGACATCATAATTGGACGTGACTTTGAATGCCCTTCGGGCAAACTCACGGCAGTTGTACGAGGAAAATTCGCCCTCCTGATCATTGAGCAAATCCAGGAACATTTTGTATTCGTCCTTGGAGGCCACCACCACCACATCTTTCCAGTTTTTGGCTGCTGCACGAATGAGTGAAACGCCGCCAATATCTATTTTTTCAATGATTTCAGCCGAATCGTTTGTAGCTGCCACGGTTTCCTCAAATGGATATAGATCTACTATCACACAATCCATTTCAGGGATATTGTAGGCCTCCAGTTGGGCTAAGTGCCCAGGCTCTCGGCGTGCGAGGATGCCACCGAAAATTGCAGGATGAAGTGTTTTCACTCGTCCATCGAGAATACTCGGATAGCCCGTCAGCGATTCGACTGCCGTAACTGGGATATCCATTTTTTCGATGTAGGATTGGGTGCCGCCTGTGCTGTAAAGTTGAACGCCTAAGGCATGTAGTCGGCGGATAATGGGTTCGAGACCGTCTTTGGAATAAACGGAGATAAGCGCGGAACGTAATTGCACTTTTGAAGTGGTAAGTGTTAACTGATAAATGTTATGTTGTTGAGCAAATGCAAAGGTAGTGCGGCTGAGCGAGGATTTTGGGGATGGCTACAAGATCGCATTCGCCAGGATTACAGCTACAAAACCAGCCACATATCCTTGCAAAAGCTCCAGCTGCGTATGTGCATTCAACGATAATCTCGCTACGCCAATTATCCCGGCCAAAATGATGACAAGGGCCAAAACCCCATTGAGACTCAGTAGAATTGGCCCAACGTTGAACGTCGAACCCGCCCACTCAAAAGAGAGCAGCAAAACCATGGCGACAAAGGCGCCCATGCCTGTCGCGTGGGCACTAATTTTGAAAAATATATTGACAAAAAAAGCGAAGAACAACCCGATAGTAGCCCCAAGGACAAACTTGGCATAAAGGGTAGGTACTACCCCATCTTCAAAATTCTTATACATCCAGAGGTAAAAAATCCCGGTAATGATGTAGGGGCCAATCCGTTCCTGTTTGTCGCGCATCTCGAAGCTTTGCACGAGTCCTAATGGTTTGAGCAAGGATACACCGAGTCCCGGAATGATAAATGTGGTAGATAGTACGTAGAAAAACAAGATTACCGTTCGTTTATCGCCAATATGTTGCGCCCCAAAAGCAAAGGGGTTGATGATTAACATCAAAATTAACATGTAGGTCAGCACCAGTAAGGGATGGCCCAGAAAGGAAAGGGCGCGGGCGATGGAAGGGTTCATGCGTGATGGTTTGCAAGGATGAAGTGAGGTTAGAGCGCCGCAAAAGTAGCCAACTGCCCATAAAAAAAACCTCCCGCGACAAAATTGCGACGGGAGGTTTCTTTATTCTGTAAGCATTGGGGCAGCGAAAGGTTGATATTTGATACCATTAGCTCGCCAGTTCACTCCTTTTATCTGGCTTCTTTCAAAGAACGACCGCCAAAAACGAGGAGCAGGAGCAGGAGACATGTGAGGATAACCATAGGATTAGATTTTTTTGGTGAAAAAGCTTCGTTCAGAATCAAGTTGATATAGTGCAAAAACGAAGCCAACTTTAGTTTCGTACCCTGTATGTCTCGGCTTTAAATGTCGTTAACAGATAATACCCAAAAATATAAAAATACTCCCGGAGGTATTTGAAAAGGAAAGGTAGGCTAGCGTCATGGTTAGGTGCAGATCTACCAGAAAACGGCTAGAGTTCTTTGAAAGATTTTTTTGAAAAAGTTATTGCTGTTGTGGGGTCATTTTTTCAAATAGCCAGCCCATGCCCATGACCAGTCCGCAGCCCAATGGGTTATACCAGAGATATGCGTCTTTATTGAGCCAAAAGCAAACTAAGATAATAGCTTCGCCCACCAGCGCTGCGTAAAAAATCGCGCGACCTTTCACCCTTTTCAAGAAAAAAGCGGTGAAAAATATGCCTAAAATGGTGCCATAGAACATCGAGCCTATCATATTGACGGCCTGGATTAAATTCTCTGAAAGCGAAGCAAAAATGGCAAAAACGACGATGAAACCGCCCCAAATGACCGTAGCAATTTTGGAGGCGCGTAAATAATGGGCATCGGACTTTCCAGGCACCAGCGAACGGCGGTAAATATCAGAAACCGAAGTAGCCGAAAGGGCACTGAGCTCAGAGGCCGTAGTACTCCACGACGCACAAAATATCATGGCGAGCATTAGCCCTACCAGCCCAACAGGGATATGACTCAGAATAAAATTGATAAACACATAATCCTTATCGTTGGTATCCTTCACACCTGTACTTTGAAGCAAGGTTTTGGACTGGGCAAGCAGCTCGCTTCGCTGTATTTCCAGCGTTTTTAGTTGGCCAATGGCCGTTTGGGTGCCAGCGGGATCCTCTTTTTGACGCGCCTGTTTTAGCGATTCGAGTACTTGTTGTTTTTCTCCAAAAATTTGTGCGTCAGCCCCTTCCAGCTTGGCATACTCCGCGGCTTGTGGCGTGCCAACTAATTTGGCGCGGTTGGCTTGATTGAAATGGAGTGGCGGCTGACTAAATTGATAAAAAACAAATACCATCACCCCAACAGACAGCACAAGCATTTGCATTGGGATTTTTATAAATCCGTTGAAAATTAATCCTATACGGCTTTCACGCAAGGTTTTTCCTGATAGATACCTGCCAACTTGACTTTGATCCGTTCCGAAATAAGAAAGAAAAAGAAAGGTAGCTCCCAGTACCCCCGACCAAACATTGTAGCGATCATTCCAATTAAAACTCCAGTCTAACACCTGTGTTTTGCCCGTTGCACCCGCAATCTGCCAAGCCTCGGAAACGCCCATGCCATGCGGCAATTCGTTGAGAATCAGAAAGAAAGCCAATACTAGTCCACCGAGCATTACCGTCATTTGAAGTTCCTGTGTACGACTCACGGCTGCACTGCCTCCTGAAGTGGTGTAAATGACCACAAAAACCGCCATGAAAAAATTGGTGAGTGCGAGGTTCCAGCCAAATACCGCACATAAAATAATACTCGGAGCAAGAATACTGATGCCAGCCGCCATACCCCGTTGAATCAAAAAAAGTACCGCAGTGAGCGAGCGCATTCGCAAATCAAAACGTTGCTCCAGATATTCATATGCCGTTGTAACCTTCAATTTGTAATATATAGGCAGCACGAAAAAAGCCAAAAATAGCATCGCAATAGGCATCCCAAAGTAGAACTGCACGAATTGCATTCCATCGGAAAAAGCCTGGCCCGGCGTACTTAAAAAGGTGATTGCACTAGCCTGTGTGGCCATAATACTAAGGCCTATAGTCCACCAGGGCAGGTCTCGTTTGCCCGCAAGAAAATCGTCAGGGTCGCTTAATGAAGCCCCACGGCTTTTCCAGACACCATACAAAACAATAAAAGTAAGCGTGCCAATAAGGACGGCCCAATCTAAAAGTTGCATTTTTAGGCTTTAAAAGAATAGTACAATATCGCCGCCAGCAGGCCCAAAAAGAAAATCCAAGCCCAAATACTAAGGCTGTTTTCACGCCAGACGTTGAATAGTTTTTCCATGATATTTCGCCAATCCAGCTCACCATCTCGGCCTCTGGTTACAGGCTCGTGCGCCAGCATCACAAAACGAGGTAAGCCCTTGCGGGCCTGATCACCATGCTTGGTTAGGATCATAAACTCGTTGTTCAGAAAGCGCAGGTCAAAGAGCTCTTTTCTAACCCCTATTTGAAGAATAAGCGCATTCTCCTCTCCCAATTGCTGCCAGGTTCCATTTTCGAGATTCCCGTCCAGGGCCAACATATACTCTCCATTTTTTCCAAAAATATGCAGCAATGCCTCGTGAAAGCCTTCTGCTTCCCTTATTTCTTTCCAGCGTTTGTCTAGCCAAAATTTCGTTTCACGCAAGTCTTCGCCATAAGGAATCACCTTTGGGAGGATAAAATCGAGGTGCGAATTCAAGTCACCCAGATCCTTAGGTAAATCAGGACTCAGGGCACGGGAAATATCGCGAATTAGTGAAGAAAAGACATCCATGTGTTGTATGAAAACATTCGTCAATCAAAAAAGAAAAATTCGGGATGAGTCATGTTGGTTGAGCAGCAAAAGTCGGAAAAAAAAATGGATTGCTATTTCGGCATACTTTAGCCCCATGAAATTCTGCAATGCTTCTTCAGGCAATCGCGTGGCCTATTCAATGGTGCACAACTATCATGAGCATACTCCAATAATGCTAGTCCACGGTTTTTGTGAGGATCAATCTGTTTGGTCGCCGCTCCTGGTTCGGTTGGAAACCAAATCACTGATTTTGATAGATCTACCTGGATTTGGCGCCTCAGACTTGCCTCCAGTGCAAGATATGACCGCCTACTCCGAAGCTATTCTGGGAGTTTTAGATGCTGAAAAAATTGAGCAATGTATGCTGATCGGCCATAGCATGGGCGGCTATGCAGCCCTTGAGTTCGCCTCAAAATGGCCGGAAAGACTCGCAGGGTTAGGACTTTTTCATTCCCATCCGTTTGAGGATTCTGCGGAGCGAAAAACCGCCCGATTACGCGGAATAGACAGCTTGAAATCAGGCAAACGCGACCTTTATGTTTCGCAACTTTTTCCAAATCTGTTTGCGCCAAAATTTTTAAAACAAAACCCAGACACCCTCGACGAATTGATTTCCAACGGTAAAAGACAAAGTCCGGAAGGTATCTCCGCTGCACTTCAGGCCATGTTGACCCGCCGCGATCACCAGCAAACCTTGAGCGCGGCTAAATGTCCGGTGCTTTTTATACTCGGGGCTCAAGACACACTAGTGGCAGGGGCACGAAGTTTTTGATAGTTTGGTGAGATTATTTTGTGATGAGACTAGGCGCGACGAAGGATTTTAGCGGGCTCTCCATGACTGAGGCGCAACAAAGTATCAGTTCAAAAGAGTCGAACAAACCTTCAAAGACTTCGTGCCCCTGCCACTAATGCCCCCGGAGCTTGGCTTAAAAGCTGCTTTATTGCCTGAAGTGGTTGAATTACAGTTGCTTCCGGAAGCCGCGCATGTGGCCATGTTTGAGTGTCGCGAAGAAACTGCTGCAATTTTGAATTCGTTTTGGGATTTTTGTAGGGTGTTCCACCTTTGATAAGGCCATCCCTTGTTTTAACAAACAAATTAAGTTACCTAATGCACAGCATCCAAACGTCCAAAAAGTGTCTCTTTTCCTACTCATCTTAGCCATTTTACCAGGCCTCCTAATTTGCTGGGCGGTTTATCGAGCCGATAAATACGAGCGCGAATCGCTTGGGCCGATGGTCTTGTGCTTCGGGTTGGGTGCGGCCCTTACCCAGCCGGCCATGTTTATAGAGCAGCAATTCATACCAATGGTCGGAGAGATCGGACGTGACCCGATCCTGACTTTCCTGATGTCCTTTGGTGCAATTGCCCCGGTGGAAGAACTTTTGAAATGGCTTGCCCTGATCTTCGGGGCGTTTTTATGGCGTTTTTTCAACGAGCCCTTTGATGGCATTGTATACGCTGTGATGGTGAGCATGGG
>JBBQLD010000228.1:0-7657 GCA_038327555.1 Chitinophagales bacterium | reverse complement strand
TAGTTCTACTTTGTCATATTAGCCGCAGCGCGGCGTAGCGTCTGTAGCAATGGATTAATTGGGATTTGTTGGAGGTGCATCGCACCGAAACCTTGCATCGTTTCGGTGCGATGCACCTCCAAAACGAATCTTTACATTATTTCTACAGACGTTTCGCCGCGCTGCGGCTAATCTGACAAAGCAGAATTAGCCAACTTGTGTACATACCACAATCTATCCTCGTCTGCATTTTGAAGTTATTGCTCCAAACTAGTTTACTGTCGTGCAAGATGTGCTACAATACATTAGCCAACTGCTCTTTAATCTTTTCCAGTTCATCTTTCATTTGCACAACAATCCGCTGGATATCAGCGTCGTATGCTTTTGCGCCAAGGGTATTTATCTCACGCCCGATCTCTTGTGAAATGAAATTAAGCGTTCGGCCCAACGACTCTTGTTTGCCGTCTAGTTGCTCCAGAAAATACCTGCAGTGTTGTTCCAGGCGCTGCTTTTCTTCCGACATATCCATTTTCTCCAGGTAAAAAAGAATTTCCTGTTCAAAACGATTGGGATCGAGGTTTTCCTTGCCAATGCCCTCTTCCATATTGTTGCGAATACGGTCACGCATACGGGTGAAACGCTCTTGCTCATAAGGTGTAACTTCTGTCAGCAGCAGCATAATGTTGGTCAGGCGCAGCCTCAAATCGGCCTCCAACACCTTGCCTTCTTGAAGTCGAAATATTTTGAGATGGCCGAGCGCACGGTTGATAACTTCGCACATGGTTAGCCACTCATCTTCGTCCATTTCTCCGGAAGGCGAGTTGATCACATTCGGAATTCGGAGTAATGCCGTCAACATTTCGCCGCTGGGAATATTAAGCTCCGCGGTAAGGCGACTGAGTTCGCGATGGTACCCCCGAAAAAGGGCCTCGTTTAGCGAGACATTGGCAGCACCATCTGCATTCTGCACCTCCAGTAAGACATCAATTTTACCGCGCTCGGCATGATCCGCAACGATTTTGCGCAGTTCAATTTCTTTTTCCTTGTAATCTCCAGGAAGGCGGAGTTTCACATCTGTCACTTTTGCGTTGAGCGCACGTATTTCAGCAATGAGGGTCTTTTCGCCAAAACTACCGTTGGCACGCCCGTAGCCAGTCATCGAAAGAAGCATATCAGATTGATAATGAATAATGATTGAGAAATTGCAGCGTATAGGCAGTGACGATGTAGCGTCAACTGACCAACCGGAATTGTAGGGAAAGGGCGCAAATGTAGGCAAAACACACTGGAGCAACATCTAGCAGAAAATTTTTGCGAAAAATGTTTGCAAATCGCTGAAAATGAGCGAGGTTGCGCCCTGAATCACGAAAGTAGTATATTCTGAACAAAACGAAAGACAAGCGTTGGGCCATCAAATGCCAACATACCCGTGAATTTTTCAGCGGAAAGTTTGCTCGTGCAAGATTTTGTGCGAACTTTGCACCTCGATTTTTCAGAAAACCCTGTTTTCGTTTATAAATCATTCTAAATCAACGAGATAAAACATGAGAAAGGCTGACCTTGTGAATGCAATTTCCGAAAAGACGGGTGTTGCCAAAGTAGATGTCTTGGTAACACTTGAAGAACTTTTCAAGGAAATCAAATCTACCATGACTAAAGGTGAAAATGTGTACATACGCAGTTTCGGCTCCTTTGTCATCAAGCGCCGCGCCAAAAAAATTGGTCGCAATATTAAAAAAGGCAAGGCCATCGAAATTCCGGAGCACTACATTCCGTCGTTCAAGCCTGCCAAAATATTCATGGATCAAGTAAAGAGTAATGTAAACTCGTTGCCTGAAGATTAGAATCGAAAGCTTTTTAGTGAGAGGCGACATCCGGCTTTCATGACGCATTCGTCGCGGAAGCCGGATGCTTGTTAGCAAACCCAATAGATGAGCAAAGCGCATATATTAATCATTTTTGCAGCAATAGCATTGTTTTCATCCCTTTATTTCGGGTTTGATACAAAGCCTGATAAGCAAAAAAAAATTGAGCGCTCGCGTTCTTTGCAAGGGGAGAGCACGAGTTTTCAGACCTTGCTGGAGCAGGCAACCATGCAGTTGAAACCGGAGCAACTGGCACAGATAAGTGAACTTGAAACACAGCTTGAAGGTGCACAGGACGAAACAAAACGCATTGAACTATTGAAAAAGCTTTCTGGACTTTGGTATGATTTTGATCAATTGCCAATAGCAGGAGGATTTGCCGAGCAGGTGGCCGAGTTGGAAAAAGCCGACTCATCCTGGTCGGTAGCAGGGGGAACTTTTTTTAACGGGCTTATGGCAGCAACAGATCCCACCCTGCGTCAATATTGTGCTGGTCATGCGGTTAAAGCCTTTGAAAGTGCAGCATCTTTGGCACCTGAAGTAGTGGAGCATCGCGTAAACCTGGCACTGGTGTGGGCCGAAAATCCTCCACCCGACAATCCGATGCAAGCCGTGCTGATGCTACGAGAATTAGAAGCAAAGCACCCAGACAACCCAGCTGTGTACAACGCACTGGGACGTTTAGCCATCAAGACTGGTCAATGGCAGCGAGCTACCGAGCGATTAGAAAAATCATGGTCGCTGGACAAGAAGAACCCAATCACACCCTGCCTCCTTGCAAAAGCTTACGAAGGAGCGGGAAACATAGCAAAAGCAACCGAGTACGCTGCCCTTTGCAACCGGTAGTGACTCATAACTCATAACCTGCCTGCTGAAAAGCAGACAAATAAATTTTCAGAGCAGTATGCCTTGCGGAAAAAAACGTAAACGACATAAGATTTCTACCCACAAGCGCAAAAAGCGCCTGCGCAAGAACCGTCACAAAAAGAAGCGTTAAGTAACTGAACCACAGGTACTTGGTAAACTTATTTCCAAGCACCAACCAGGGTCAGCGACAACGACGCGGACGTCGAAAAATAGCGAAACTTTCCGGGGGCAGTTGCCGCCGGAAAGTTTTTCGCTGTATGCCGCATTTTGGACAACCAGTCCTCCCTATTGATTGGCAGATTTTTTCAACCAGTTCATTGGCAAGCAATTACACCCAAAATATTGTCTTTTATTTCAGGCTTTTACTGCATTTTTGTTCACCCAAGCAAAAATGAATCAGTCCTCCTTGCCAAAACCAGTGGTTAACCTACTAAACGCGACCGCACCCTAATTAGGTCACGTCCAACCCTGTCAATCCGCCGCATTTCCCGACGGCCATTTCCTGCCGCCTGCGCCCTCCGGTGCTTGGTGAGAGGATTTTTGACGCCTGTGCAAAACATAATACATCCTAGTGGATAAAGAACTAATCATCAACGCAACCGAAACGGGCGTTGAACTCGCACTTATTGAGAACGGCAAACTTGCCGAGCTCCATCACCAAAAAACGAACAACAACTTCACTGTAGGCGATATTTTTATCGGCAAAATCCGAAAGATGATGCCGGGCCTGAATGCTGCGTTCGTAGATATTGGCCATCGTAAAGATGCTTTTTTGCATTACACAGATCTGGGTCCAAAACTCCGCTCTCTCATAAAATGGTCAAATGGCGTCGTTAATGGCAGCATTAATACCTCCAAGCTTGACAATTTCAAGTATGAAGAAGACATTGTAAAAACCGGCAAAGTCGATCAGGTGCTGAACAAGCGTTTCCCAATTCTTGTCCAGATTTTGAAAGAACCTATTTCGACCAAAGGCCCACGCCTTTCCTGCGAACTAACGTTACCGGGTCGTTACATGGTCATCGCGCCATTCTCTGACTCTATATCGGTGTCTAAAAAAATTGCCAATCCGGAAGAGCGCAAACGACTTCATGCACTGGCAGAAAGTATCCGCCCTAAAAATTTCAGTCTAATCATCCGTACCGCCGCCGAAGGCCGGAAAGTGCAAGAACTGCACGAGGAATTGATCCAGTTGCTTGGAAAATGGGATGAAATTTTCAAACAGTTGAAAACTGAAGCACCACCAGCCAAACTCCTAAGTGAACTAGATAAAACGGGTAGCGTACTCCGCGATTTACTAACGGATAGCTTCAGTAAGGTAGTCGTGAATGACAAAGATTTATACGCTGATATTCGCGCATACCTGCAAAATATAAGTCCGGATCAGGTAAACATATTGCAGTTACACAATAATTCGAAACCTATTTTCGATGCATATAGTGTAACACGACAAGTGAAGGCTGCCTTTGGCAAAACAGCCACCATGAGTTCGGGAGCTTACCTTATTATAGAGAAAACAGAGGCTATGCACGTTATTGACGTAAATAGCGGCCACAAGATTGTGAGCAATGACGTAGACCAAACCATTTTTGGGGTCAACCTCGAGGCAGCGGAAGAGATCTCGCGGCAAATCCGTTTGCGCGATATTGGCGGCTTAATCGTGATTGATTTCATTGACATGAAGAACCTCGAGCACCGCAAGCAATTGAGCAAGGCAATGGAGGATTTCATGCGTAAAGACCGTTCACAGCACACAATTTTGCCCCTTTCCAAGTTTGGTTTGATGCAGATCACGCGCGAACGTGCGCGTCCTGAAGTAATGGTGAACACCGCTGAAATGTGCCCAACCTGTAATGGCACAGGTCAGGTGAATGCCACCATCTTGATGACCGATGATATCGAACGCGATTTGGAGTTCATCATGCAGTCGAGGCCTAAAGCACCCCTTCAATTGCGGGTACATCCATTCCTGGAGGCTTTCCTCAAAAGAGGATTCCCAAGCCGGCAAATGCGCTGGTTTATGCGGTACAATAAGTGGGTACGCGTTTCCCCGAATTCTGATTACCACCTGACGGAATATCGTTTTTTTGACGGGAACGATGATGAGATTCGGCTGAATTAAGCTTGATCAGACCCATATCTTGTATACGGACAAAAATCAAAATGGCCCGCCCCGAGTAATCGGCGTGGGCCATTTTGATTTTCTTTGTTCACTAAAGTGTGGCTGCTTTTTCCAAATCATTGGTTATGTTGGTCAAAGGTGTTCGGAACTCATAAGCTCTATCCGCTAAAGTAATTATTCGGCTTTCCCCTGGTATTGGAATTCCAGTTGGCTTTGCTTTTTGGGTTTGCAAATAGGCCTAAGAAACGGACCCAGAAAACTCGATCATACCAAAAACGCGTATCATTGAACCGCCTATCCCATTTGTTGTTTTCCATCGAAAATTGCGTGTATGAAAATTGGAATTATCGGAGCTGGTATTGCCGGGGTTGCGACTGCTGCGCGTCTGGCAGCTCGTGGGCATACGGTGGAAGTTTTTGAAAATAACGATTACCCTGGCGGAAAACTTTCGGAATTTGAGCAAGATGGATATCGGTTTGATGCGGGCCCTTCCTTGTTTACCATGCCAATGTTTGTTGATGCTATATTTGAAGCGGCTGGAGAAGCGCCCCATGCTCATTTTCAATATGACCGGGTGCCGATCGTTTGTCGTTACCATTGGGAAGATGGAACACGTTTAAATGCCTGGGCAGAAGCTCCAGATTTTGCCACCGAGGTAGAACGGGTATTAGATGTGCCTCGCCAGAAGGTACTCGATTTTCTGGCGCAAAGCCGTCGAAAATACCTTGTGAGTGGCCAAATTTTTTTAGAAAAATCGTTGCATAAGCTTAGCACTTGGTTGAATTTTCGTGTAGTCAAAGCCTTGTTTCAAATCCCGGCAATGGACATTTTCAAATCCATGAATGCCGTACATGAGCGCGATCTGAGCCACCCAAAATTGGTGCAGTTGTTTAATCGATTTGCGACTTACAATGGTTCTGACCCTTACAAAGCACCTGGTATTTTGACCATTATTCCACATTTTGAGCATGGCATTGGCGCGTTTTATCCAAAAGGCGGGATGTTTTCAATCACCAATAGTTTGTATAAACTGGCCCTACGCAAGGGAGCTGTTTTTCATTTCAATCACCCTGTACAGGAAATCATTGTAGAAAAAAACAAGGTGGTTGGCCTGATTAGCCAGGGTAAACGTCATCTTTTTGATGTTGTGGTGAGTAATATGGATGTCTTTCATACTTACAAAAAACTTTTGCCCCATGAAAAACATCCTGAGCAAACGTTACAACAAGAACGCTCCTCCTCTGCCCTGATTTTTTATTGGGGCATACGGAGTTCGTTTCCAGATTTGCAACTGCATAATATTTTCTTCAGCCAAGATTATCAAGAGGAGTTTGCTACCATGGCTAAAGGGCAGGTTTCAAACGACCCAACCGTGTATGTCAATATTACTTCAAAATATAGCCCAAATGATGCTCCTGCCGGGCATGAAGCCTGGTTTGTTATGGTTAATGTGCCCGCAAATCAGGGGCAGGATTGGGATGAAATGATTGCTAGAACTCGAGCAAATGTACTCCGCAAACTAAGCCAAACCCTCGGAGTGAATATTCAGGATCTGATCGCAACGGAGGCAACGCTCGACCCACGCAGTATTGAAGCAAAAACAGCTTCCTTTCAAGGGGCCTTGTATGGTACAAGTTCAAACAGTCAAATGGCCGCATTTCTTAGGCATCCAAACTTTACAGCCCGCCTGAAGAATTTGTATTTTGTCGGGGGCAGCGTCCATCCAGGTGGTGGCATTCCATTGTGCCTGCTTTCTGCTAAAATTGTTGATGAACTTATCGCCAACCGCACAGTTTAGTGCACGTGCCGTGAATATTTATGCATCTTAAGCTTGCTATCTTTTTGATTGTTTCTGCACATATTGCGGGTATAATTGGCATCGGTTTGCCTATTCACCCCGATTTTGTGCGACTCACCCCCTTTAACCTGCTGCTTTCGACAGCGATTGTCTTGTCGTTTCATCAGCCTAAAACGCAACGATTCTGGTATTTTTTAGGCATCAGCTTTTTAGTCGGTTTTGGAATTGAGGTACTTGGGGTGAATACTGGAGTCATTTTTGGACATTATCAGTACGATTATGTGTTTGGCTACAAGTTATTTGGCACTCCGCTTTTGATTGGTGTAAACTGGTTGCTAACAGCCTATTGTTGCGGCACAGCAGCGAATTGGTTTTTGCAAAAAAGTCATCCAGTTGTCGTGGCTATGGTTGGCGCAGCAGGTATGACTGGTCTGGATATGTTGGTTGAACCGGTGGCGATGCGTTTTGGGTTTTGGACCTGGGAAGGCGATGTCGTACCCATCCAAAATTATATTGCCTGGTTTGCCACGGGTTTTGTGCTGCAATACCTTTTTGTTCGATGGAGGATTCCCGAACGCAATGGTTTAGCACTGCTGTTACTGGCCTGCCAAATCATATTTTTTATCGTGCTTAATCTGGTTTTGATTAACCGTTCCTAAAAATAAACGATTGACTACTGTTACACTTTTTCGCTACCCAAGCAGCCAGATCCTGTGGGCTTTGAGCCAAATGCAACGGGCACATCCAGCCTTGCGACAAACACCGGGCCTAAAGTTTTATAAACTCATGGGCAGTGGCGGTAATGGCGGCTTCGGATTGTGGCCCAACTGGCACGTCTTTGCCTTACTGGGGGTTTGGGATTCCTTAGATGCCTTTCGAGCGTTTCAGGCTGAAAACAGCTTTGCTTTAGGCGCTAGAACTCGGGCAAGCGAACAATTCACTACTTTTCTAACGCCCTTAAAAACACATGGTTTTTGGAACGGCGAAAATCCGTTTGCCCTACTCCCCGAACAAGCCATCCCGAAT
>JBBQLD010000227.1:0-7666 GCA_038327555.1 Chitinophagales bacterium | reverse complement strand
GTGCCGCTCGGGGAGCCGGAAGTGCTGCGTGAAGGCTTGGATCTTAGTTTGATTACCTACGGAGCCTGTGTTCAGGTGGCTGAAAAGGCCGCTGATGTACTCGTAAAACATGGCGTATCGATAGAAATCATTGATATTCAGACCCTCTTGCCCTTCGATTTCAAGCATGTTTGTGTCAATAGTCTGAAAAAGACCAACCGCGTAATTTTCCTGGATGAAGATTTCGAAGGCGGGGCGTCGGCTTACCTGTTGCAGCAGGTGCTTGAAAAACAAGGCGGTTACCGCTGGCTGGATTCGGCACCTGTTACGATCTGCGCCAAGCCACACCGCCCGGCTTATGGGCAGGATGGAGATTATCATTCTAAACCTCAGGTGGAGGATGTAGTAGAGGCGACACTGCGGATGATGCGAGAAGCGGGGATGTAATCAAAGACCTGGACATGACAAACTTTAGCCAAAATCCCTTATTTTTGTAGTAAAACAAATCCAGTCATGACTGCAGAATTGCTAAAATTGACCTTGATACAACAGATTCTTGCTTTGCAGGACTATCAACTTTTGGACAAAATTGAACAGTTGATAAAATCAAATGGGGCGAAAACAAGCGGGACAAAAACAAATGGCGCAACCATGCAAGAGCCTGAAGGTCCCTTGAAAAAACGGAAATACGGTTTCGCCAAAGGGATGACCCTTTACATTGCACCTGACTTTGACGAAACGCCTCCGGGTTTTGAAGAATATATGCAAGACCCAGAATGAAATACTTAATCGATACGCATATCCTAATATGGTTTGGCGAAACCAATGTCCGTTTGCCCATCCGAATCCGGGAAATTATCGAGGATACTTCTAATGCCATTTATGTCAGCCATGCTAGTATATGGGAGATGACAATAAAGATGTCATTGGGGAAATTGAAGGTTAACTATACACTTGGGGAATGGGAAAGTTTTTTGCTCACAAATAAATTCAGTTTGCTGCCTACATCCTTTAAGCACTACCAGTGCTTGCAATTATTGCCGCTGCACCACAGTGATCCATTCGACCGCCTTATTATCGCCCAAGGGATTGCCGAAAATTTCACAGTAATCTCCCACGACCCAAAGTTTTCTGCCTATCCTGTAAAACTCGAAACTTTCTGATTTTTTCATGGAAAAACGGAAACTAGCAACCCATCGATGATTTCATCATTGCCAGCAAACACTACCTTACATTTGTAGTCTATCCACAAATCGTTGAGTGCCCCCTCCAAATCACCAAATCCACCTATCACTACCTCCACAACAATGATCAAACTCTCCTCCATCTCCACCGAAGCGCCCAAAAACCTCGAAAAAAAAGACCTGAAAGAAGAGACCGCCAAGCTCGTGGAGCGTCTCGGTGAACTTCAGAACATTATGTACGCAGAGGGCAAATACTCCATGCTTATTGTCCTGCAAGGAATGGATGGGAGCGGCAAAGACGGGGCGGTACGCAATGTTTTCCATACCTGCACCATCGCTGGCCTGGATTTGGTGAGCTACAAAAAGCCGACTGAAATTGAGTTTGCCCACGACTTTATGTGGCGAGTACATCGGTGGGCACCTGAAAAAGGCATGACGACCATTTTCAACCGAAGCCATTATGAGGACATTTTAGTCCAACGGGTACACGGTTGGATAGATATGGAACGGGTGGAGAAGCGCATGGCAGCCATAAATTCATTTGAAGATTTGATTCAGTTTGACAACAACACCTTGATTTTCAAGTTCTACATGCACATTTCGTTTGAAGAACAAGGCATCCAACTCCAGCAGCGCCTTGACGACCCGACCAAATTCTGGAAGCACAACGCTGGCGACTGGGAAGAGCGCAAACTCTGGGATAAATACATGGAAGCTTACGAGTACGCCATCAACAAAAGCGCTACCCCCTGGCATATTTGCCCGGTCGACAACCGCTGGTACCGCGACTACTTTATGGCAAAAACCATCGTAAATGCCTTGGAAAAGTTGGACATGAAACTTCCTGTTCCAGAAAAAAAATGAGCCTGATGTGATTTTTACCCGCTGTGGAGCTGTGCTGTTTTTATACCTGATTACTTTGTTGCTCCGTGCACAAAATATCAGTGTTTTTACGTCCGTTGCACCCACCACCCAAACACAAGGGCTCGTGCTGCCCCCTACACATGATTTTCAGCTATTGGCACAATTTGGCGACACGCTCGCTGATGGCTCAACGTTGAAAACCTCCCCCGACTTTACCGCATTTGTTCCTAAAAATGAACGAAGTGATCTTGGCTTCCTCTCCCTAAACCATGAGATTCCTGACCTGCAAGGAGGGGTTACCGTATTTGACCTGGCCTTCGATAAAGTCAATCAAATTTGGGAAATTGGCCATGGTTTACCTATAGATTTTTCGGCAGCGGGAGGCATTAGCAAACCTTGTTCTGGAGGGATAACCCCTTGGGGCACTGTCATTTCTGGCGAAGAGGTCATTCAGACCACAGACCTGGATAGTAATGGCTATTACGACGCTGGTTGGTTGGTTGAAACCCGATCCAGCGACCGAAAGTTTATCCAGAAAATCTGGAAGGCGGGCAATGCCATACACGAAAACTGCGTGGTAGCCGCTGACCTTAAAACGGTGTATTGGGGTGCTGACGATTTTAGTTATGGCTATATTTTCAAGTATCAAGCTGCTCAAAAAAGGCAGTTGGCTACGGGGAAATTGTTCGTGCTAGTGCGCGACAACCCGAATGCTTCAACAGCGACTTGGGTTCAAGTACCGAACACCACACAGGCTCAATGCAACAATATCAATACTTTTTGCCAGCAGGTAGGCGCCTGGAATTTTTCAGGCATCGAAGACGTGGAAATTGGGCCTTACGGCCAAATATACTTCGCCACAAAGTATAGCGGTCGCATTTGGCGATTCAAGGACAAAGGTCCTACGGTTTCGGATCTGAACATTTTTGTAGAGAATACGCAATACCCTATCCAAACAGCTGATGGAATCCAGTGGGCAGCATGGGGTATTGGAGCAGATAACCTTGCCTTTGATAACGCAAATAACCTCTGGGTGCTACAAGACGGAGACAATAACCATATCTGGATGGTCAAACCGACACACACTGCGGCCCAACCAAAAATCGAACTTTTCGCAACCACCCCATTCGGCGCTGAACCTACCGGGATCAGCTTTACGCCGAACAAGCGCTTCATGTTTCTATCGTTCCAACACCCCAGCACAAACAATACCGCCACGATCTATGATGTGACCGGAAAATGCGTTGTGTTTGATCGAGGCACAACTATCGTGGTCGCGCGGAAAGAGTTTCTTGGAATGAGCATTAACGATTGTCCAAAACCTGAGCCAACCCCAGACCTTATTTCCTTTGATTTCCAACTTTTCCCTAACCCTTCAGCCACGGGAAAAGCTACCTTGTCTTCAGACTTATTTCAGTTAGGAAAGTCTGTCGATATTGCAGTTTTTGATCCGACAGGAGCGATTTGTTATACTTCAAAAGCGGTAAGTAACGGAAAACAAGTATGCCTCGACTTTCAACCGAAAGCCAAGGGCACCTACTTGATACGGGTGAGGCTGGATGGAAAAATGGGGGTTTCCACCTTGATCGTGCGGTAACGATATTTTCAGTTTCGTCTTCCGCCTGCTGGATTTGGATAAAATCTAGATGGTTCTACATTTTTTCCAAATAACTTGAAACGCACAAATACTTGTGCTCCATAGGTCGTCATCCGTGCGCTGCGTACAATCTTATCTGTGAGATCAAGTTCGTAGTAAGCCTCCACGCCTGCACTCCAGCGGTAATACCAATCTAAAGTTCGGGCAATGCCTATGCGAACGGCAAATAAATCGCCAGAAGAACGGCCAAGCGGTTTTACCGGAGCAAAAAATGAGGCCGCATTATCGCGTTGATCATCAACTCCTATACTATTTACAATGGTGTTTGCGCCAAATCCGAAGTCTGAAACTACGTATTTGTATCCGCCCAGGAAGGAAAAATACCAAGTACTGTCTGAAAAATATATATCCTTACCTAAACCTAATGTTACCGCGTAAGATGCTCGAGTGTATGAAGAGGGTGAAGACATAGCATCTCCGATAGCTTTGATAGGCCAATCACGGTAAGTCAGCATAGCCGAAAAACCCAGCCGCGGCTGACCAAACCGGTCTTTAATTTGATAGGTTTCGAGAAACTGATCCCAGGTATAATCGTCTTGTCCGCCATGCGAAAAAGCAACAAAATCATACAGGTTGTAAAGCGGGGTGGTTCGGAAGTCCGTTTTGTGCAGCAACTCGGAGTAACCACCATTGACACTTACATTGAGGTTGAGGTGCCGAAGCTGGGCAAATGCTGTATGCGAGAACAGCGAAAAAGCTGCAATAAGAACGTAAATCTTTTGCATAAACTGTAGAGGGATGGTTTGGTGAATGATGAAACGATCCACCGAGAGCGTAATTTGGATTATTAATCGTCTAACTATGACGTTAAGCAACAGCGAAGTTACAACAAGCCTCAATTAATTTGGAAGCATTATCACATTGTTAATTTGAGCGCAATATTCATCGTATTTGTAAACGATATCTTAATACTCTTGCTTAGGGTTTCGTTAAAGGGGGGATACAGTTGGCAATATTTTGAGGGCACAGGGCATTTATGCGCCATCCGATTACAAACGGGCAATATTAAAACCCGTCTCGATTCACTTTTATCAATCTTTCTTTATTATGAAAAATGTTGTTTTGAACCTTGCTGTCATTGCGCTCCTGGCCTCCACTTTCGTTTCCTGCAAAAAAGAAAAAACCTTCAATGACGAACTAGTTGGCCATTGGCTGTCCACACAAGTCACCGTGGGAGGGGTAAATGTCACCAGCTCCTATGCCTTTAACCTAAATCTGGAAGGCAGTCAAGAGTTCAGCCTTGATGTGACATCAATTGTGCCGCTAACTGGTAAAATAACCCAATCGTACAGTGGGGATTGGAGCGAAGACCAGACTAAGCAGGACATTACCCTAAACTACGCAGACGGGGACAAAAAAACCTGGGACATAGTTTCCATTACTGAAACCAGCCTGACGGCAGAACTTATTGAGAGCAATACGCGCTACCAGGTGAAATTTGGTAAGCAGTAGTTTTGTGGAGCATGTTGAGGGTTGATTCCCAAAAATTTGTTTGGGCATTTATCAAATCTAAACGCACCTAACCCTCAATAAATACGAGTCATCCCGAATTTTCTCTTGGGCATCTCCAAGTGGTTTTGATTGACGAATTCCGATTACATGATTGTTGATTTTTGATTGCCCGACGAAGTGCCGTCCACTTTTCCATAGATTTTATCTGTGCTGCACCTCAAAAATCCTACAATCTGCTACTCCTTCAAAAATCAACAATCATGTAATCGGAGTTCGGCAATCTAAAAAAGAAAATTCGGGATGACTTATGTTTTTTGCTACCGCAACAGCGTCACATCGCCTTTTTCCAGGCCTGATCGTCCATCACTGAGCCGGTAATTGAATACAAAAACATAAACGTCCGAAGGAAGCGGGTCGTCTTCCAGCATTCCATTCCAGCCGCTTGTCGGCGAATTGGATTCAAAAATCAAATCGCCCCAGCGCGTGAAAATGCGCAGATGATATATTTCAAAAATATCGCCTTTAAAAGCAGGCCTAAATACGTCGTTGCTGCCATCTCCATTGGGTGTAAAGGCGTTTGGTATGTTGAATTTTATTTCTGGCAGTACCGTCACGATAAGGCTGTCTGTAGATGAGCAACCATTAGCGTCCTGCCCTGTCGCGGTGAAAACCGTAGTCGTGTCCGCTGTAAAAACAGGATTAGCACAGTTGGCACATGACAAGCTTCCATTGGGTTGCCACTGGTAGTTTTGGGCTCCGGAAGCCATTAAAGTCATTTCTTTTCCAAAATTCACAGTGGTATCTGCCGACAACATAAGGATGGGCGGCGGAACCAATTGAACCCAAAAAGTATCCGCTGTTGCGCTGCAAATATCCCCTTGCACATGTCGGACAAGGTATCCCCCGCCGTCAAATTTTGAGGGTCAAAAATACCGTTTGCGTTCACACAAGCGCCACAACTGGCCGACCAGGTTCCAGCGGCAGAGGAAGCCAGTTGCAAGGTGTCATTGGCAGGCAGACAAACCGTTGTGGTTTGTGAATTTCCGGGCAAGATTGGCGCAACCTGCGTTATCTTGATGGTGCAATTTTCGCTAATATCAATAATTTGATTCACAGAAACTTGAGTAAAAACACAGGTTTGACCCGAAGGCCATTCGACCACTAAAGAATCCACCACTGCGGCATCATCAAAACCAAAATGTTGAAGCATCGGATTGGTGCCTGTAGCAGCAGTTTGGGCCGATACCTGCCGCATTTGCCACACTGGAGTTCCGCCTACTAGCGCCTTGGCTCTAAGTGTGGTACCAATGGCCGCACGATTGGATTCTATTCCAATGCACTTGATTTCCAGCCAAGAACGACAGGTCGTTTTTTCATTTTCATAAAAATGGTCGGGTAAAGCATCCGGTTGTGTGATGTGCAAATCGAGCCATCCGTCGCGATTATAGTCCACCCAAACAATGCCATTACTATTGGAGCCACTGGTTTGGGCCGGGAAAATGTTGGGATGGTTATTGGTAACGTCCGCCAAATTTCCAAAGCCATCATTCTCCCAAAAGCGACTGTCTGTACCCCAAAAACCAATGGTAATCAGGTCAAGGTCACCATCATTGTCGTAATCTCCCCAGTTTGAAGACCAGGAGGTATGGTTGGTGCCACCAATAAATTGAGTCGAGAATGTTCCGTCTCCCTTGTTGATGTGCAGCAAGTCTTGACCAAATTGATTGCAGACAAAGAGGTCAATAAAGCCATCATTGTTAACATCCGCCCAGTTGGCCGATCGGCCGTTTTGCTGGATCGTGACCGCTTGTCCAGCAGTGGTGTTTTTAGTAAAAGTCCCATCGCCATTGTTTCGGAAAAGGTCGTTGTTACCTGGTGCACTTGCCCCGATTTGGTAGTTCACTACAAAAAGATCCTGGTCGCGGTCATTGTCATAATCCCCCCAAAAACCGCCCGATGCCCAAGCCAAATCGTTTACAATGGCACCCACGGTTACCTCGCTGAACGTGCTGTTTCCGTTGCTTCGGTAGAGTTTATTTTTCAGATTGTTCCATCGCGGTATGAAGAGATCCGCCCAACCGTCGTTGTTGTAATCGGCCCAACTGACGGTGCCTTCATAGGGTTGTGCATTGTTGGGCGTGGCCCCTGAATTGGGGGTTAGCGCAAAGTTGACTGTGTTATTGTTTTTCCACAACTGATTGATTCCGTTGCTGTTCCATGTGGCTGCAATGTAAAGGTCGAGGTCGCCGTCGTTGTCGTAATCCGACCATCCGTGGCGCATCGGGTTGTTTTGTGAGCTGTTGAGCAAGCCCGTATTAGTGAAGGTTTCGTTGCCGTTATTGATATAGATCGCGCTGATGTTCGTGAAGTTGGGGAACGTGCCGCCCGATCCCGTCACGCAAACATCGAGATCATCGTCGTTGTCCACATCTACCCACGAAACACCGTTGAGATAGCCTTGGTCATCAAAAAAGGCCAGGCCAGGTATTTGCTGGAAGGTGACTTGGGCAGAGGCCATGAAGGCGAACAG
>JBBQLD010000226.1:0-7706 GCA_038327555.1 Chitinophagales bacterium | reverse complement strand
GGCTCTCGAGCCCGTTTTAGCGACACAAATGCTCGGAAGTTCAACAGTTTGTGCCCCTTTTACGGTTTTGAATTGTCCACCACAGTACACGGTGGCCGTAGCGCCTTCTCCAAGTTTGATTTGGCTTGTAGTTTGGGCTACCGCTCCGGCCTGAACCGGACGTGCCTTTGATTTTCCTTTTGAAATCAGGGCTACTTTACCTGTGGTACTAACAATGATCGCTTGTTGTTCGTTTTGGGCATGAAGCGCAATAGCCAATAAAAGTGTGGCACTGAGTAGGAGTTGTTTTTTCATAATGATTTGATTTTAAATGCTTCAAAGATGAAAATATCACAGCGGACTCTTCCGATATACCCCCCAACTGAGCACTTTAGATTGTTGAGAAAATCGGAAAAAGATCTTGGATTCCGGATAAACCCATACACTACCGGATGGTAATGCAATGATACGAGGCACTTTCCCATAGGCGGTCACGACTTTATCCTGGGTATCGCCCAAGCCTATTCCGCGCAAGGTGCGTCCGGTATAGCTGGCTTGGGTTTCCTGCACCAGCACGTATTTTTCTCGACTAATGTAATGTATAAACAGTTGTGAATTTGGGAGCTGACGAATCCCGCAGTAAACCTTGTCGGCTACTTTTACCTGATGGTCTGGAGGGGTAGCATCTGAAGCCGTAAAAAAGTCAGCAATCGGAAATTGCTCTATCTCTTCAAGTCCCTTGGAAGGTATCGCGACGACAGTCGCAGCTTGTCGGGTGCGATACAGGATTTCAAGGTTTGTTTTTGCCCAGCCATTTTCAAGGGCTTTGGCTTGTTCCCAATATTTTACTGCGCTAATACTGTCCTTTTGCAGCGCGGCTATAACGCCTTGTAAAACAACAAAATCGGAGGCGGCTAAAGCATCTGCGCTCTTTTTTTTTCCTTTTCGGATAACATACTCCGCATCTTCCCATTCGCCCTTCAGGGCAAGTACACAAGCTTTATTGAGATATGCTGTGCTGTAGTTTTCATCCAGCAACAAGGCGCGTTCAAAATGCTCTAATGCGGATTTCAATAACGCGTTCTTTCTAGTCTCTTTCTCCTGATCATTGTCTTTGATCGCATAAAGCCGGGATTTAGGATCCAATTCCAAGGGAAGCATATAAGGCATATCAGCTGGTTCGATTAAGGCCAATGCCGCCAAAGTAGCATTTACGCCAGCGTTATTATAAATTTCGCGGCTTTGATAAGTTTGCAAAATAAACCGATGATAAACCGAAGCCTCTGCATAATTACCCAACAGTGTAAGCAAGTTTGCGGTCTCGAACACCATTTGTAACTCCCTCAATTGGGACATTGCGCCATCCACCATTTTTATCCGTTCGCTCAGGCTTGGGTAACCCGGAAGATTCTCAGGCAGTTCATAGGCTTGGTAGGCTTTCTTCAACAATTCAGGCATGATGCCATAGGTATTGTAACCGACCGAAAAGGCCAAAAAACCACCCAGACAATCCGCTTCAGTTTCTTGTTTAAATCCTTCTTTAAGAAATTCCAGCTGCTTGGCAGTCTCCAGCCCTGCATTCTCTTTTGCAAAATGCCGACTAAAATCATGCTTTTGGTAATAATGGATCAATTCATGCGCCAACAATGAAGCAATAGCATTGAGTGAATCCTTTCCAAAAGTGGTGCAAATATTATATGCCTTTTCATCCAAGGTAACCTCAATTAGGTCAGCACTAAAAGAGGCCATGGTGCCATCTCTACGATTGATCACCAGGCTTGGTTTTTGCATCCGGATATCACCAAGACCCGTCACGAGATCGTCAAAGACCTTTTGGGCGACCATCTTTTTATACCCACCAGTTTTTTCAGCGGATTTGCTGCTGCCTGAATTTGGGGCAAATGCAAATTCCTGAGCCTTGGCTGGAATGGACGCGAATAAAACAAACAATGTAAGCAATAGAGATTTCATAGTTTATTTAGGTGCGTTGGAGAGCAAAGAGATCGCTTCAGGCAACATATCCATTCGCGCAAAGAAAGATGCATACATTTTACGCACCAATGCATTATCCGCATCATCAGCGATCAAACGAGCATAAGTATTATTTGCAGCATAAAAGCAGTGCTCTTCCTCGAGCATATAGGCGAGCATCAATTGCTGCTCCGTATGATCCGCTTTTTGAAAAGCAGTTTCATGCGAAAGATCCGTTTGCCGTTCTACTACACTATTTGGGCATATTTCAAAAGGGAGCGATTCTGATTTTGCACTTTCGCCTCTGGTTACATTCCAGGAGTACTCTTCATCCAAGTTGAGTGCAAGCTGATCAAGGTCTAAGGTGATAGCAGTATCCCGAACGAGCAGTGTAGCTGCCATTTTATCTTCTTGGGAAAAAAGATGGAAGGTATAAGGGCCTTCGCCGGTTGTATTGCGCCACTTAAAAATGACGTTTTCGGGCGGGAGTTTGCCTGAATTTATAAACAATGGCGTTATTTCATATCCAGGTTTTGGCCCAAATCCTTTTACGCCACCGCTTGATTTATTCATGTATTTTCGGTGGTATTTTTTTACATTTTCTGTATTCTCACTCTCCTTTACGCTCTCGGTTAAAAAGTTGAAAAAGCGCCCGGTGAAACTCATTTCATTGGTTTTTACGGCGGCATTTACGACATCCTGGACGTTGCGCAACTTACTACCTGTTACCCAAAAATAGTGGCCATTGTAGAATAATTTCGCTGATTCAGACCCTTTGCAGCGAAATTTACCCTTCAACTCAAGTTGTGTTCCTGCGTATTTTAAAATCGGATTTGACCCGGCTTGAGGATAATAAAAAAGCTTACCGCTCAGTACGGTGACTTCATTTTGGGCTGCCAAGCCAAGTTGTAGAAAAAGGCAGAAAATCGAAAAAGCAATCGTTCTCATAATTTTGTTTGTTTCGATGTTAATCTTATTTTGAATCGCTCTGCTGAGCAGGCGTTGTTCCCGCATCAGGTGATGGTTCCTTTGGTATTTCATTTGCAGTTTCTACCCGTTTTATACGCTTAGGAGCTGGTGGCAATGTATAAGGAATATTCATAAGGATTTTAAACCGCTTACGAATACCATTGTCATAAAATTTTACCGCATCAAAGGTTAACAGCAATGCTGAAATCCAATAAGCCATATCCATTTTTATCCTGTAATAATGGAATAGTATAGCAACAATAAAAAAGAGAAGGATTATTTCGCCTAACTGCAAGAAGCGTGTGATAAATTGAAAAGGCAGGCTCACACGACGAAAAATTTGATAGAACAAATGTACATTAAAATAGCAAAACACAGATGTCAACAACAGGTTAATCCAAAAGGGAAATTCATAAATATAGGTATTATCCAAAATCATTAGTATAATATTGGCATGAATTACCATGCCATACATATCCTGTGAATTGTGCCCGGTATAAAGAGGGTTAAGTGGGGTATAATGCTTGTCTATTACTGGCCTGATGGTTGGACTTGTTGGGTGAAAACCAATAAGCACTATTTTGTCAGCCAGGGTAGTCTTGTGGTTTTGATTTACATCAAGTATATCTTTAAAATCTAGTAAAGTAAATTGATTTTCATCTCCGGTGTAATAGATTTCTTCAAAATCCTTATTGCGTTTGAATAGTCTCTCTACAGCAGCTGGTTCATACAATGAAGCTGTGCGTACTGCAAAAGCCATGCATACTTCCTCTGACTCTTCTACTTTTTCGCGGGGACTAAAGTAACGAATGGTGCTAGAATCATGGTCGATAAAATTAATAAAGCCTGTGGTAATATGATTTGCAAAAAAGGTGTCGCATGCTTCCTGGAATTTAAACGTTATGCCGTCTTCCTCTAAACCGGAGACCTTATTTGCCAAAACAACATTTTCTATTCGACCCATGCTTTGAAGCAACATGGAATCAATTTTAAAATTCTTGCGTTCCTCAAATGTAATATCGAGTGCAATTACCTTAGCCCCATCATCTATAATTCGATCTAATATCATACGAATGGTATCGCGGCTTGGAGGGAACCCTGCATTTACGAGTACAATTCGATCATCTTTTTTGACTTTTTTGTCTCGCAATCTGGAATATACGATATCTGTAATTTCATAATCCCGGATGGTTTCATTAAACGGGTTTAGAAAATGGAAATTGATCCGAATAAGATCCAGAAGCCCAATCAGCATAAAGATTAGGCAAGTGACGATCAAGCTATGTGGGTAAATGAGTTTTCTCAACATGGCGAAGTACCAAAATAGGTTTCACTGCAAGGTATAAAAACAAAAAGAAATTGCATACTTTTCAAATTGGAGGATGTACATTTACCACAAAAAACGATCTTATGTTGCGCCAAAACCTTATTTTACTTACTTTCCTTTCCCTTTGCAGTTCACTGAATGCGCAAGATTTGCACATCCATTACAATGTATTTCGCGACTCGGTTTACTACATTCAAAATGGCAAACCCACCGAAAAACCTGTTGCGCGAAAAGGAAGCACAGTGTTGCTCCACGTCGAAAACTACAACAACTACCTTTATGAACTCTCCGTAGTGGTAGAAAAAGAAGAAATGCCAATCGCGAGTAGTAATTCTACTAATTTGCTTAGTAAGGTTGGCGGTGGGGGCACCATGCCACTCAATCTTCTTTTTAAAGGCGCAGACCAAATGCTCGGCATGTTCAAAAACTTTTCTCCCCTTTCAGGAGAGGATTTAGATGAAAGCAAAGGCTTTGCAAAGTCTGCAGAAGAAAAAGCACATGACGCAAAAGTGGCCAGTTTAATGAAATTAGAAACTGAATTTACTTCTGCTAAAGACGAGCTTATTGAACTAGATCGTCAATTAAAAGAAATCCAACAACAAGTACAAAAAAGTTTAGCCACCCAGCGCTTGCAAAAATTTGCTGTAGAGGAGATTGACCATATTCGTTACAACCCACGTCTGGAACCAAGTCAAATCAAACGAATGACTAACGAGTATATGGAGAGCATTTTTATTGAAAAAGACCCCAATAAAATTGACCTCACCCAGGTGCTTAAAATAGCAGATGCACAAACTGAACTTCCCAAAAAAATACAGGAATACCGAAACAAGGCCGATCTATACGCTACAAAAGCAGTTGTTTGCGATACTGTGTTAGCTAAATTCGCCAAGTTTAATTTCCCTGAAAGCAATTTAGACGAGTTTCAAACCAACGCTGAGGAATTTGTATCTGTAGCCAATACCAAAACCTTAAGTCTTCAGGAAAACGCAACCATGTTGGAAGTTAAGCTACCTGAAATCCAACCGCTTGATCCTAAAGTTGTGTCCGAACTCCGCACCACCTTCATAGAACTGAACAGCAACAGTTTTTCTAAAACTTACCGCCATACCGCCGGTGGAGAGAAACTGAATATGAAACTTAAATTGACTCCCATTGATTCTATGGAGCGCAAAGGCATGAAAACCCTCGAATTATCTCCGGTTGTTGTCACTGTTTTTGGTGGCATGCGTGTTCGAGCTAGTGTTGGCCTCAATTTCGGGCAGTTTTTTACGCCTCAACAATCATTTTTTGTCCGCGATTCTATGCTACAATCTGGGGATAATGATGCTTTTGTGCCAGTTGTAACCTCTTTTGTACATTTTTACGCTCCAAGTGCCCGTGCTATGTCTATTGCTGGTTCCTTTGGGATCGGTTTTCCACTGGGCGGTGGAGAAAGCCTGCAATCGCTCTCTTTCTTCCTGGGCCCCAGCCTACTTTTTGGCAAGGGCGAACGCATTGTTTTGAATGCTGGAATAATGGGTGGCAAAGCCGAGCGTCTTTCTCAAGGGTATCAAATTGGTGATTTATACACGGGTGATTCAATTCAACTTCCGACAAAATCTGTGTATGAATTAGGCTATTATCTTGGTGTATCGTTCAATTTGGCTGGTGGCGGTGTTGGAAACTAACCTTCCGTTCCATCAGCTTTTGTATAATACCCAGCGCGCTAACTTCTGCTCTTTAGGCGTGCTACCTTCTAAAATGAAAAGAATGGCGCGGGAGTCGTCGTAAGCCAAAATTTCTCCATTTGGAGCTCTAATGCGCTTCGGAGCTATCCCGTAAGCCTTTTCGATGTCTTCTCGCGATGCCCCAATTTCAATCCCCCGGGCTGTCTTGGATGGATATGAAGGGTTGGTAATGAGCATAATGATCTTTCCAGCTCGGAAAAGAGACGCATTAGGCGCTTTTTCAGTGTCCCGAATAAAGTCCAGGTTTGACGCTATCCTGATTATTTTTTTGCTGGCAGTAGGTCTTTGTCCGAAGGGCTGTAATCCATCTATCATTTCTTCCCCAGCCGCTGTGGGTGCATTCGGGGGACCAGGTATTTCCGGGCTGTCTGTATTGTTCAATTTTGCCAGATTGTAAGCCGCCATACCACCACCTTCTTTGGTCGCTATCGCTGAAAATCGCGCCTTGGCTTTTGCCTTTCCAGCCTTGGTTTCGGATAATGCATCTAGTATTCCAACCAAGATTTCTATTTCATTGACCGCTTTTGCATACGTACCCGTGGCTACTTTTCTGGCTTCTACATCGGCATAAAAGCGGGCTCGTAACGTATCGCCCATCAGCGCCAGCGCACAGGCTTTATTTATGTAAGCCGGAGCGTAATCGTGATCAAGACTTATGGCTGCGTCAAAATGCTGGATGGCTTGCAGCAATAGTTTATTGCGTGCGATCACTTCATCCCCCCTGCCATTCGCCATCTGCAAGTCAAGTTGGATGGGATATTGGAATTTAAGCTCGCTGGCGGAAAACATGTTTAAGGCTTGAAGTGTAGCGGTTGTGCCCACATTGTTGTACACTTCACGACTTTGGTATTCTATCAATAAAGTCCTGTAGAATTGATAAGCTTCTTCATATTGCCCAATAGCGACCAAAAGGTTTGCCATATCGAATACATCTATCAGATCTTTCATCCTTTCAGCGGACTGTTTACCTAGATCTTCACGCTCGGTCAGCGTAACATATCCTGGGTTTTCTTCCTGAATTTTAAAGGCCTGGTACAAGCGGCGAATCAAAACATGCCCGGTATCAAAGTCTGCATAGCCGGCAGAATAGGCCAGGAATCCGCCCAGGTAATCCGCTTGAGCCTCCATTGCTGCGTCTTCAAATTGGTGCGAAAGCGTGTCAAATCGCAGAAGTTTTTGGTTAAGTTTTGTATTTTCCGTAGATCTATCCAAATCACTAAATAAGGAGGCCAATTCTTTGGACCGCTTCAAATTGCTATTATCTGAGGCAAAATTGCTTCTCCAGGCGTGTTTTTCGTAAAAGTGGGTAAGTTCATGTCCCAGTAAGAAAGCCATAGCCGCTTCAGATTGCTCGCCAAATTCTTCACAAACTTCAAAAGCTCTTTCGCTAAAAAAGATTTGAACGGGGTCTCCATATTTGATGTTTGCCACAGTATTGGTATCTGCTGTCATGGCAAATTCTGGAACAGGGTAACGAAAATCGCCCCGGGCTTGTACCAGTCGATTATAAACGTTCACCGCTTTTTCATAAGTAGGTCCTGTCTTTATCGCTTTTTTTGAAGATGATTTGCCTGATGAAGTTTTGGGAATCATATTGAATTCGCCAAAACTGCGGGTTTGCCCGAACAGGCAAGTCCCAACAAGCGAAAATAGAAGCAATGTAAAAGCTGATTTATTCATTTGAAATTTCTTTTGAATCATGTACATGCTTAATCTCTTTTGGGTATCCT
>JBBQLD010000225.1:0-7706 GCA_038327555.1 Chitinophagales bacterium | reverse complement strand
GGTGTGCTTACAAAATTAGGCATTGCACTTTACCAGCTCCGACGCGGGGAAGAGGCGCTCCGGTATCTTGAATATGTGGCTGCCAAAGTACCAAACAGCCAAGATTCCGAACTTTTCTATTACCTGGCTCGCACCCGTCATGGCCTGTCTGATTGGGAAAAGGCTATTGGGGCCTACAAATCTTTTTTGCGGGTCAGCAGCGAACGGAACCCGCTCCGCGCAAACGCCATCGACAATATCCGCAGGTGTGTAGCCGGGATGCAAGTGCTTCAAAACGAAGAGATTGCTCTGGTAGAAAACCTCGGCGATCGCATCAATTCGGCAGGGGATGAGTTCGCGCCTATTCCCTCCGTTAACCATGCTGACCGACTTTATTATGCTGCCGCTCATCCTGGAAGTATTGGAGGAGAACGCAATGATGAAGGCTATGAAGACATCCAACGCGGGCATTGGTGCAGTGATATGTTTGCTGCCCAACTTGCCAATAGTGGTTGGGAATTAGAAGGCGGACTGGGTGGGTTGCTCAATACTTCGCGTTTTGAAGTACCAATCGGATTTAACGCCAATGGCCAAATCCTTTACTTTTTTCGCGGGTTTACGCTTTACAGCGGCGAGTTATTTGCAGATACAGCTGCCCGTAAAGATGAATACTCCATCAATGCTCCAGCGTTTAAAAGTCCTGTGCAAACAGAGAAGGGCGACTGCAATCCGTTTTTTTTCAATGATCTAACTATTGTTTTCGCCAGCCGAAGCGCTGGTGGTTACGGCGGACTTGATCTTTGGTCGACGGTGTGGGCAGACAGCACCTGGGCATTGCCCGTCAATCTTGGCTTAGAAGTTAATTCAGCTTATGACGAGGACATGCCCTTTTTGGCCCAAGACGGTGCCACGCTTTTTTTTAGCAGCAACCGAACGGAATCGATGGGCGGGCTGGATGTTTTTAAAACTGTTTTTGACCCTAAAAAAAGGGTTTGGCAGTCCCCGGAAAATCTTGGATTCCCGATCAATTCTCCCGACGATGATGGCTATTTTCGGCTCGCTTCAGATGGTCGTTCAGCTTTTTTCGCCTCGGATCGTTTGGGTGGAATGGGGCAGCGCGATCTGTACATTGCCTATTTTAAAGAAGCTCAACCCGAGCAAAACATTACCCCTCAACCCCCGCTTTTCACTAAAGCCGACCCCAATGCCAGCACGGATCTAGAAATACGGGAAAGTGTAATTCCAACCTTGGCTTATAGTTCGGACAAAGATGTTTTGAGTCCCGAAAATCAAAAAATCGTGGATCAAATTGCTGGCCTTGCCCGGAATTTTCCACAAACCGCTGTGCTCGTGACGGTACACACAGATGCTACCGGACAACCTAAATTCGACCTCTACAACGGAATCAAACGTGCCGAAATCCTGGGTAAAGCCCTTCTAGAACGTGGAGTGCCTGCAACCAAAATCTTGCTGCGCAGTGTAGGGGCAAGCTATCCCATTGCCCGTGACGTGTTGGATGCCGCGCCCAATCCTGCCGCACCTGGACTGAACCGCCGTATGGAGTTGAGGTTGACGGCCATAGAGCCATTACCACTCCAATTCCGGGTTGAGCAGCCATTCGTTTCGGAAATCATGGCTGCACCAGGGGTTCAACGCTTGGAAGAAGCAACCGCAGGACTTTCCTTTAAGGTTGAAGCCGCCGCCACACGCCAAATCCTGACCAATGATGCACTCGCCATGTTCGGCGATTTAATGATAGAAACGCAGCCAGCATCAGGCACTTACCGTTATACGGCAGGTTCTTTTAAGCAATATAACGCGGCGGCGCAATTGCGCAAAGACCTTCAAAATCAGGGTTTTGGAGAGGCAGCAGTTGTAGCCTATATCAACGGAATCCGAATATCGAAGGCCGAATCAGTAGCACTTTTGAAAAAGTATCCTGACCTTGCAGGATATGTGAGAGGATAAGGCGTTCAATTATGCCCCTGCCAGTCAAGTCTAGGCAGGCTTAAAGCCTTCGACGGGTAATGGCGATCGGTCAAAAGTTAACAGTCAACAACAAAAAGTGGGAAAGCATCGCATCGAATTCCTTCGGGAAAGCTTACGCAATCTGCGATCAACAGGGAGTGTATCCCCTAGCTCACGCTTTTTGTGTCGAGCAGTAGCCAATAAGATCGACCCGGTAAAAGCACAGATTGTTGTGGAGCTAGGGCCAGGTGATGGTGCAATTACACGCTTCATTCTCAATCGGTTAAGTCTAAATGCCCGGCTTGTTATTTTTGAAATCAACCCGGTTTTTGTGGAGAAAATCCGAAGCACCTTTGATGACCCACGCATGACCATTGTCCATGATTCAGCAGAAAATATGGGGCAACATTTTCGAGCATTGGGCATCTCTGAAGTGGATTATTTTATTTCAGGAATCCCGTTTGTGATGCTTCCTGAATCGCTGACAGAAAGTATCACAAGAACCTGTCAAAACTGGCTTGGGGAAGGTGGCAAATTTATCCAGTTTCACTATTCGCCTTTACTCCTACGGCTCTATCGCCGTGTTTTTGGCAATCTAAGTGTAGAGGTCGTAGCGCTTAACTTTCCGCCAGCCTTAGTGGTGAGTTGCGAAAAGCATACACTTTAACCCATATTTTTAGCCCTTCCAATTGGTATGAAATATTCGCCTATTTTTTTGACTTTCATCGTTTTAAGCCTCTGTGCTTGCGATCCAGAATACCTTTTTGAGGCTAAAAAAACCATTCCCACCGGACAATGGGCCTACAGTGACACCTTAGATTTTAAGTTTACCGTAAGCGATACAAGCGCGCTCTACAACATCCATGTTGACTTTGAGTATGCCGATTCTTTCCCCAGTCAAAATATTTATGTGAAATTCTACACGCGTTTTCCTGATGGCAAACGATTGAGTAAACCACTTTCTTTTGATTTTTTTGACCCCATCGGGAATCCCTCAGGCAAATGTTCTGGCGGCTCGTGCAGTGCTCAGATTCCCATACAGCAAAATGCTTTTTTTGAAAAGGCAGGCGAATATACCATCACTTTGGAGCAATTTGGCAGGCAAGATCCACTGCCAGGCCTAAAAACCATCGGACTTGCTGTCGAAAAAGCTGGGAAGAAGTAAATAGTAGCAAGTTTCAAGTTTCCAAAATGCCTGGTATTCTTGTCTACTTCATACTTCATACTTCATACTTCATACTTCATACTTCATAGTTCATACTTCATACTTCATACTTCCTCCAATGTACGCATATTTAAAAGGAGAAATCACCTTCCGTTCCCCAGCTTTTATCACTTTAGAAGTCAATGGGATAGGCTTTCACGTGAACATCCCGCTCAGCACCTACACCGCTTTGCAAGGGCAGGAACGCTCCACGGTGTACACGCATTTGATTGTCAAAGAAGACTCCCACACGCTCTACGGTTTTGCTACTCAGGTAGAGCGAGGAATGTTTGTACAGCTCATCGGCGTGACGGGCGTAGGTGCTACCACGGCCCAGCTTATACTCTCCTCCATGAGCGTAGATGAGGTACGGGCTGCTGTCATCGGAGAACAAGCGCATGTGCTACAAAAAGTGAAAGGAATTGGCGCAAAAACGGCCAAACAGATCATTCTTGACCTTAAAAGTAAACTCACTAAAGAAGCTCCTGACGCGCCTTCGCTACTGCCTTCTATGGTAGATGGTATCGTGCGGGAGGAGGCACTTTCTGCGCTTATCGCCTTAGGCTTTAACAGAATAGCGGTTCAAAAAGCCATTAATGCGGTGATTCGCGAAAATCCAAATGTGGCTAAAGTGGAAGATTTGATCAAACTGGCACTTAAAGCGTTGGCCGTATAAAACGCTAATTATTCAAAATAGAATCATCTGTAGCCGCTTCGCCAAAATCATTCACGAGCAACAGCACCACTCGGCGGTTCCATTTGCGATTTTCAGGCGCATCGGTCTTGTCATCCCCTTCGTCTTTGTTGGCTAAAATTGGGTTCGCCTCCCCAAAAACCTCCATGAGCATCCGATCTACACGGATGCCTTTGTAGACCAGGTAGTTTCTAGCTGATCGAGACCTGTTGGAAGAGAGCCGCAGGTTTGCTTCTCTGCTTCCAACGCCATCCGTAAAGCCGTGGATTTTGAGTTTGAGCCCAGGATTACTGCGTAATTGCTCATAAAATCGATTGAGTGCTGCCTTTGAATCGGGCGTGAGACTGTATCGGCCAAATTCAAAATAGATCGTGTTGGCTGTTTCCTGACGCTGCAAATCCTTGACATACACCGTTCCATTTCGAAAATAAGGACAACCCGCGCCGCAAAGCACGCGTTGTTCCTCCAAATCAATGATTAGTGCAAATGGAAAACCTTTGGCTGCTACAGCTTTGCGCACCACCTCAGCTTCATCGCGGGTTTTAAAAGCCCCCGCGAAATAGCGGTAAAGCCCGAGTTGGTCGGTTGTTTCCACATAGTCTTCTATGCCACGCTCTTTAAAAAATGAGGGTTTCATGCGCTCTCCGTAGGCGGCTATTTGTACCCTAAAATCTTGTGCTAACAAGTTGCTTTCACAAGTAAAAAAGCACAAAAATAGAATCGTGGCAACAGCTAATCGTGTCATGGGCAAAATTTTGCGGTGAAAAACTGGGCAAAAATACCACAGTTGCAAGGCCCTGAAATTATGGAAAATCACAAGGCTTTGCAAAATATTGCATCAGGACGAAATCTTCGCTGGATTGTCACCTTTTCTCACAGCCACCTAACCAACCCAAAATCCTGCCGATGTGGCAACAAAGCATTTTTCGGAAAAAGTCGGAACCCATACTCGAATACACCTGCCGTACGCGGCACGAACGAGCACTCAAAAACGACCTCGTTCCCTTTTTTGCTTGTCAAATCCATTTCTTGGGCATAAAGAAATTCAAGTTCCTTTTCAGAATGACGTTTGTAAAAAACTACCTCCACGCCCACATCCTCGGGGCTCAAATCCTGAAGGTTCAAGATAGCCTTTGCGTCGAACTTTTCGCCTAAGGGCAAGGAGCGGTTGAAGGTATCGGGCGCTTGTAAATCAATAAGTTCTAGGGCTGGCCAGCTGCTTCGAATGCGCATTTTCCAATCGGCTAGTTCGCGGGCAAGGGCGTAGTCTTTTTGCTTGAGTTTCTCGCTTCGTTTGCCGAGTTTGGAATAAAAACGGTCTTGGTAGTCCTGGAGCATCCGGCCCATCACAAATTCAGGCGCGATGTCCGCAATCGTATTTTTGATATGGCTCACCCACCGCACGGAAACGCCATTTTTGTCCTGATCGTAGTAGCTCGGCACAATGTCGTTTTCGAGCGTATTGTAAATCGTTTCAGCGTCCAGTTCGTTTTGAAGCCCTGGTTGATCGGGATAGGTGTCTTTTTCTGGTAAGGCCCAGCCAGCGCCGGGACGATAGCCTTCACACCACCAACCGTCAAGAACGGAGAAGTTCATCACACCATTCATCACGGCCTTCATGCCTGAAGTCCCCGAAGCTTCTTTGGGGCGAATAGGATTATTGAGCCACACGTCTACGCCTTGCACGAGTAGTTTTGCCATTTCCATGCTATAGTTTTCGAGGAAAATGACCTTGCCTTTAAATTCGGGGTTTTTTGTGACGTTGTACACCAGCCGAATAAATTCCTGGCCGCCTTTATCGGCAGGGTGGGCTTTTCCGGCAAAGAGGAAAATGACCGGACGATCGGGATTGTTTACGATTTCAGCGAGGCGTTTTTCATTACTAAAAAGCAAAGTTGCGCGCTTGTAGGTAGCAAAACGCCGAGCAAAACCGAACACCAATGCATCATCTTTGATGGCGTTCACAATCTCAAAAGTGCTTCGTGGGTTTTCACCTCGACGCATTAGGTCTTCGGCAAGTGATTTGCGCACCCAGTCTAGCAGCCGTTTTTTCAAAAGGCGACGAATCGACATGATGTCGCCATCAGCAACTTGATGGATTTTGTGCCAGAATTTCTTGTCGGTCTGGTTGTCTAAAATCGTTTTTCCTAGTTTCTGCTCGTAAAAATCCAACCATTCTCGGGCTATCCAGGTTGGCAAATGCACTGAATTGGTGACGTAGCCAATGTTGCTTTCTGCAAAATTATAGTCTGGGTTGAGTTCTTCAAACATGCGTTGGCTCACCTCGCCGTGCAGGCGGCTCACGCCATTTATCTCTTGGCTGGTTCGAATTGCAAGGTGACTCACATTGAAAAGTTCGGCATCGTCTTTTGCATTCAAACGGCCAAGACCGACCAATGCTTCCCAGGTAATATCAAGGGCATAGGTGTATTCGTACAAATAATCGCGCAATAAGGCCTCTGAGAAGGTGTCGTGACCCGCAGGCACTGGGGTGTGCGTGGTGAAAAGCTGGGTAGAGCGTACGACCTCCAAAGCCTCCTCGAAGCTCAATCCGGTGTCTTTCATGTAATTGCGCAGTCGTTCCAATCCAAGAAACGATGCGTGGCCCTCATTCAAATGATATAGATCTGGATTGATACCGATGGCTTTGAGCGCACGAAGCCCGCCAATGCCGAGAAGGATCTCCTGGCGGAGTCGGTTCTCATTGTCGCCGCCATAAAGTTGGTGCGTAATGTTGCGATCTTCCCAGATATTGTCGTCAATATCGGTGTCCAGCAGGTAAAGCGGCATACGTCCCACGGGCAATTTCCAGATCTTGGCCCAAACGGTGCGCCCGCTCAGATTGACATGGATTTTTATCCATTCGCCACGGGCATCGCGCACAGGCTGGAGCGGCAGTTGGGTAAATTTGACGGGCTCGTAATTGTGCAATTGCTCCCCATTGTTGGAAATGCCCTGCTGAAAGTAGCCGTACCGATAGAGCAGTCCTACTGCCACGAAGTTGGCATTGCGGTCACTGATTTCTTTTAAGTAATCGCCTGCTAAAACGCCGAGTCCGCCAGAATAAAGCCGCAGACTCTGGTGGAGGCCATATTCCATGCAGAAATAGCCAATTTTAGGCCCCGTCAGAGCAGGCGCCTTGTCGATGTAATCGCGGAAAGATTTATGGACACGGTTCATCCGCGCTATAAAATCGGTGTCGGCTAAAAGTTCTTGAGCGCGTTCGATGCTCAGGTCATCGAGCAGGGCCAAAGGATTGTATTGATGCGCGATAAATTGTTGCGCATCAATGCTTTGGAATAGTTCAGTGGCTTCATGATTCCAGCACCACCAAATATTTTGAGCGAGTTCGGCGAGTGGCGAAAGGCCATCCGGGAGTTTTGGTTCGATGAAGATGCGCTTGAGTTTTGCGCCGCCTTGGGTCAAGTTGCCCACCATATTTTTCTAATTGAATTATAGCGTGAAAGATTGGCCTATTTGGAAGTAAAGTTGGGCAAAGGTAACGCTTTGAGGGGACTTGGTGTAGTATTGACACAGTAGGGACTCTGAATTCACGATCCGAATCATTACTTTTGCAACAAATAGATCTATATGACTAGCGCATCAGTTGCCGACACCCCACGTATTTATACCATCGAGGAGTACCTCGAATTGGAAGAGCGGTCATCTTTAAAACACCATTTTGTCAAAGGAAAACTTATTAATACGCCCGGAGGAACATTAAGACACAACACTATTTCAAGCAATATCATTACAGCAATCAATATTGCACTTCGCCAACAATCGCTTCCTTTTTTGGTAAGCAATAGCGATACAAAGATTTGGGTTCCAGTGATAGGATCTTTTTACTACCCAGATGCC
>JBBQLD010000224.1:0-7708 GCA_038327555.1 Chitinophagales bacterium | reverse complement strand
GCCCGTTTGCCTTTTTGCTTCGCCGCACCCCGTCCTCGCCCCATGTGCCCCATTGTTTAAAGAAAAAAGCCACACCTTGTTGGTCGCATTGGTGTTGTACGTTCAAGGCCCAATCGCGAAGCATCGGCCTTGCCTTGGGGCCACTTTCTCCACCAACGATAACCCAGTGGATGCCGCGCAAATCCAGTTGGCCCACGTCCGCAATGAGGGGTTCGATAGAAAGGAACCGGATGTGCGAGGGTATCTCGCGCAAAATATCAATTCGGTGCTTGACCTTGGCGGATTCCACGCTAACGCCGAGCCATACGTTATCGGGTAGGCTGCGGTGAGCGCAGTAGATTTGCAGGATTTTTTCGCGTTTCGTCAGGATTTGATACTTGTGCTGCGGTGTTTGCTCCATGACCTGAAGAACTTGGTCTAAAAACTCAAAAGGCATTTCTTCATGGAACAAATCGCTCATTGAATTGACAAAAAACTTAGTGGGCTTTTTAATTTTCAGGGGCATATCCAAACGTTCGGGCATGAGCGTGAACTCAAAACCGTTCTCATAACCGTGCGCGCCCATCGCCTGCAATCGTTTAGCCATCGTCTCGGCATAACAGTTTTTACAACCTGCGGTCACTTTGTTACAGCCGGTGCTAGGGTTCCAAGTAGCTTCTGTCCATTCTATTTTTGAGTATTTCATTTTCTTCTTAGCAGTTTGAACGTTAATCGCCGGTCTTTTTGAAATACGTTTTCGTACGTCACTAAAGGAGAATTGCCTTCATAATCAATCCACTTTTCCTGCTTCATTCTTTTTAATTCTGCGGCTGCATGGGCACCAATGTGCGCTTCGTCTAAGGCAAATGAAAAGGCATCAAAATTGTCTTTGATGGTTTCATTGAGTACTTTTTCGCGAAGTCTCTGTTGAAAAGTTTCAAGCTTCGTTGGCAATTTACCAGCAAACAAATCCAATTGTACTTTCTTCTTGTCCTCATCGATATCAAAGTTGGCTTCTCCGTTGGTTTCATTGCGTTTCCATGCAATACCAAGAAATTTTTCCACTGCTCGTGGGTGAGATGCCCCGAATATGATACCGTGAATATTCGCGTCTTTTTTCAAAGAAAAAGGGTACAATTTAAGTTTCGAACCAGCAGGCAAGTTTCCCCGCAACTGAGCAATTAAACTCCGATGAATAAACTGATACGGGTTTTTCTTCGCTTCTTCCATATCAAGTTTGATGTGTGTTTTAAACTCTCCTTGCTCTCCAAACCGCCAGAAATAAGAAGACGAAACAAAATACAAAAAGTCAGTTCGGATTGTTTTTTCGAGTTCAAGGAAATACTTTTCTGCTAAAAATTGGATGCCATTTTGGTCAAGATATACAAGACTCGAATAGTTTTGAATGCTTGGGAGCAATTTGCCAAAGCAAACATCAAAGTCCTCATTGAACAAATGGAGTTCTATGGCCCTGCTTACTTCAGAGTATTCTTTGAGAAAATCATCGCAAGCCGTCTTCAGTTGCCCGTGCTTTATCTTGTCATATTCGTTAAAAAATATCTTTAATTTCACTTTCTTTTGGAAAATGAGGTCAATTTGCTCCCGTATTTTTTGCAAAATTCGAATTGGACTGCCCGGTATTCCGTTCTTATCGTAGCCTGTTCCCGCAAAGAAGTCAAAAATGCAAATGACAGGCTCTCCATACATGACAAAAGTGGGTAACCAGGCTTGGGCATAGTCCTCAAAAATCTCTAATTTGGCAATAGTGGTTTCGTCAAATGGCTTTTCATGTAAGTTTTTACTCATGGTGTTTTCGTGTTTTGGTCTGCAAAGGTAATTAATTTAAAACATATTGTTTTTATTGTTTGAAAAAATGAAACATCCATATCTTCTTCCCTCACCCCCTCCACCACTGCCCCCTCCTCCTCCGTCAAGCCATACAACCCATATACACCAACCCATCTATTTCCGCCTCCAAAGCACTCGTAGAAAAACCTCGTGGGTTTTTAAAACACAAGCCGGAGACTTCGAAATCCCTTTTAACTCAAAGCTGGTTTCGTTGCTTATTGAAGCATTTTCATTGGACATGGCTTGTGTAGATGTCTGCGCTGCGCTGCGACATGACAACTCCCAAGAGCTGATTCAGCTTGTGTAGAAGTCTCCGCCGCGCTGCGACATGACAACTCCCAAGAGCGGATTCAACTTGTTTAGATGTCTCCGCTGCGCTGCAACATGACAACTCTGTTCTGCGAACTTTGCCTATCATCCACTACAATTTCCGAATCTTAATATTCTTATACCAAACCGGATCGCCATGATCCTGTAGTGCGATCCGACCTTTTTGCGAAAGCCCAAAGTCTGCACTCAGTTTCGGAAATTTGCTGCCTGCGATAAGCTCTAGCCATTTTTTGGTTGCTTTATCCCCATCAAACATCTTGAGTTCCACCACTTTCCGGTTGTTGAGCCAGTGCTCTACCTTCCCATTTTTGAAGATCAGGCGGGCATGGTTCCATTCGCCACCAGGCTTTACGGTCACATATTTGCATTCCACGAGGTCGTAAAGATCGCCTGCCCGGTGTTTAGGAAATTTTGAATCCGGGTGACAAGCATTGTCGAGCACCTGCATTTCTGGGCCTGTTTTCCAAGGGTGATCATACTTCGACAGGTCTTCTACAATGTGGTAAATGACACCAGAATTGCCACAGGGCGCGATTTTCCAATCCAAAGAAAGTTCAAAATCGCCATATTCCTCCGCACTCACAATATCGCCACCATCCGGGGCCTGCCAGCCGCCATTCGGATTGGCTTTTGCGTCCAGATGTATCGAATTGTCTTGAATGATCCAGGATTTTCCTATGGTGGTTTTGCCATAATTATGCCAGCCGTTGATGTTTTGACCATCGAAAAGCAACTCCCACCCCTCACGTTTTTCCTGCTCCGTCAAGGTGTTATCCGTGGGTGGAGTTATTACAGGAGGCGTGGCGGCAACACCAGCATCATTTGCTGGAATTGCATTCAAAGTGTACCAAGCTTCGGTTGTCCAGATTTCATGACCGAGCTCAGAAATTGGCAAATTGCGCAGTTGGAAGTAAACGAGGTGCTGTGGTTTCAGGTTAGGAATTTCCAGAAAAACCTTCTTACGGTCTGTAGAAACTGTAGCGGATTTCACGGTCATGGTTTCCTCGTCCATTTTTGGGCCTCCATAATTGACGGTCGGTTTATACCACCACTGCTTCACGAGGTAGGATTGTACATCCCAGCCATCACCCGCTCGTAGCGGTTCGGTGAATTCAATTTCCATGCCGTTCGTTTTAGCCCTTACTGCCAGCATTTCAAACACAGAATTGCCATTGTATTTCATGCGCTGCAAGCCGTACCAGAGTTTGCCCTGTTGGCCCCAGTTGCCAGGTGCGCCGATCATGCCAATGTATAAAGCACCATCAGGACCCCAGACCAGGCGGTGTGTTGCACCTTCCAAACCCTGCGAAAAACGGAATACACAGCCCTGATAATCGCCATCATTGCCCGCCGAAGGCTTGCCCGAGGAGGGGATTTTTTCCATAAATACTCGTTGAAGACCGCCATAGCAGACATCTCCATGCAGAAGTTGGTTTTTATATGGGCCGTCGTTGAGGATCGTTGGCTGGGTAGGGGAGTTGCCGATATCGTCTTGTGGCAACCATACTACAGGTTGCTGAATGGGCATTCCGGCGACAGCTGCGCTGTCCACGGCAAAGGAATTATAGAAAGCGCCGGGTTTTAGGTGTAGGATTTTGGAGGAAGGCAACCAGTCGCCCTGATTGTCTGCAATAAATATTTCACCATCGGGGCCAATGCCTACACCATCCGGGGTACGCAGGCCGCGGGCAACGAATTCGATACTACCGTCTTTGGCACTGATTTTAACCACTTTGCCACGGTCTGGCCCTTGCGGACGAGTACTTGCTCCACCAGGGTTGATGGCAATCGCCAAGGCGGCGTAGAAATAGCCTTCCTTGTACACGAGGCCAAAAGCAAATTCGTGAAAATTTGCTGAAGCCCGCCAACCCTTGGCAAAGCATTGATATTCATCAATAATGTCGTCGCTATTGGTATCAACGAGTTTGGTGAGTTCCTGCTTTTGAAGGACATAAATCACCCCATCTACCACTTTTACGCCCAAAGGCTCGGCAAGGCCTGCCGCAATACGTTTCACTTTGATCTGTTTTGGATCGCCCGAAGACACGTTTTCCAGGAGGTAAATAGCTCCAGTGGCATCCCAGGTTGACACCACCAAGCGTCCGTCAGGCAGGAAATCCATGCCTGCAACCTTGGGCAAAAATCCGTCTGGGCGCGCCTGGGTAAGATCGTAGGCCGGGTGAACTTCCGTGAGCGGAGCTGCATCACCCGGAATGGCGTTTTCAATTTTTGACAAGGCCTTCATTCCATCCACGTTTTCAGATTTTTTGTGGAAAAAATTGCCCTCGCCAAGCACTTTGAAGCCAACAGTACCAAAACGGGTCCATTTTAACACGATTCCACGGCCACCACCGCCTTGAAAATAATCAAACCGAATTGGATGATATCCTGCCCGAAGCGCAATTTCCGCTTCTCGAGGTTCCATTCCATGCGGGCCATCATGGGTGATAATTTCCTGTCCATCAATAAATAATCTACTGCCATCATCGCTGCTGAGTTGGAACACTACATTGTCATCTTTTTCCAAAAAAAGATACCCGGTGCCTTGCACTGCAAAATTGTCTTTGAATTCAGCAAAATCCTCTGCCCCAGCCTCCACTTTAGCAGCAGTAGCTACGAGGGCTGGTTTGGCGGCAAAATTTGCATCAGCCAACTTAGTTAAGGGCTTCTCGGAAGTCCATAATTTGATCAGCAGCCCGGGAGAAAGATCCCTGTCGCCGATAACCTTATCGGCTTTTAGCCATTGATTTTCCGGGATTTCAGCGAGGCTTTTGGCAGATGCGCCACCTTCGCCATCATCTTCTCCTTCGTCAAGTGATAGGACGTAGGTTATCATCGCTTTTGCATCTTCTGGCTGAAGGTCTGGATGGGCACTCATGGCCGCTGCCCCCCATACGCCTGCTCCGCCTTTCATCACTTTTTGCGACAACAATTCGAGGTTTTCAGGGGTGTTTTTGTAGCGTTCAGCAATCTGTTTGTACCCAGGGCCGACCGTTTGTACCTGCGGGTTGTGGCAAGTACGACAGTCGCTTTTGGCCATCACGCGTTCACCAGGGCTGATGGCTTTGCCACCTGATTCGCCCTCGTCCTGCGCGATTCGGAGTGCATCAAAAGGATTAGGGATCAAAGGTTGATTAACAAACATTGTACGAAAATGTGTGCTCCCCCCAAGGTTTAGCGTAAGCGCCCCATCTACCGCAAGTGCGGTTAGTGCGTCTTCTGTTTCGAGCTTTTTTACTTCGGTTTGTTTCCAGGTACCATCCGTCTCGATGTTAATAGTGGCTGCGATAGAAGCGACGTTACTTTGGAGCGTAACGATTGCGCCAGATGGGGCATTTTCTACGGTGAAATTGCGCTCAAAGCCAAGTTGACGGTCGAGTTCCAGAAATTCAGGTCGCTCATTGATGCGGATACGCTTGCCATCGGCTAAAACCAGGTCGTACATTAATTCGGCATGGCCGTCTTTGGTATAACGGTGGCCCTTGTAATCCGTACGCGGATTTTCGGTTTTGCCCGCGAGGGTTACGCTCCAGGGTTGTCGGTGGGCATTTTCGTACCAAGCGGCTCCTACGCTCATGGGTTGCGGGCCATGGCGCATATTGTATACTGCTCCGGTGAAATCTACACTGCCCGACCAAACTTTGTACAGTGAACAGGAATCGGTAGAGTAGGAGGCCCACATTTTATCATTAAGGGCGAAAGTGATCATACGTGGCTGCTTGTCCATCACGGAGCGAAACACCCAGGGATCATTGGGGCGGGCAATTTTGGCAGCTGAGCTGCTCGATTTGGAGACGAAATACCAAACGCCAAGCAAAACGGCGATGAGGGCAAGGAAGAGAGTACGGGTCTTCATGTTATATTGAAAATTTTAAACCCAAAATGTAAGACTAAGGGCGGGCACGCCAACGAATGCAAGACATTACTGCTTTGCAAAAACAAGAACAAGTGGTGGTGGAAACTGAGAATTTCAGCGGAAAGGGCAGTGGCGAAGGTAAAAGTTCTTACATTTTATGGGAAAGGAATTTTTTGAATTGCAGTTCGTGTTGATCAACCTTTGAATAGCGCAATGCAAACCTTACTTTTGCACTTCTTTTTGCCATTTGAAACCCGATAAGCTTTACGCAATATGGGAATGATATACGCTAACATTGAATTATTAAACGCCACAGATGTCGAACTTGCCGTAAGGAACCAGATCGGTGAAGACGAAGTTCGCCATGTCAAGGTCTCATGTCTTGTGGACACAGGCTCTGCCATGATGGTCATCAATGAAGAAATCCGCGTCGAACTCGGCCTTCGTATCAAAGACAAACGTCCACCCCAACTAGCAGATGGCACAAAGATTATACTTCCAGTCGCGGGCCCCATTGAAATACGATATGAAGGCCGGTTTTGTACAACCAATGCGCTGGTTTTACCCGATGATTCGGAAGTATTACTTGGTGCCATTCCCATGGAAGAAATGGATTTATGGCTCAATCCAACCCGGCAAATTCTCACCTTTGCGCACCCGGATAGCCCAGTGATGATGTTGAAATGATTGCAGCACTCGAACTATATAGTTGGCAACTGAAAATTTATATAGGAGAGTGGCAAGCAAAACGATCTTTGAACATAAGTATTAGGTGCATTTCATATTCAAATTTAGGATATCTTAAATGCGTTAAATTTAACAAAAATCTTATTTGATTTTTCAATTACTAACATAAACGAATGACATCCCGCGCAATCCGCCGCCAATTTCTCGATTTTTTCGCTTCCAAAGGCCACAAGATCATCCCCTCTGCGCCCATGGTGGCCAAAAGCGACCCTACCCTTATGTTCATCAATTCGGGCATGGCACCGCTAAAGGATTTTTTCCTGGGCAACGAAACCCCACCCTCCAAGCGTATTGCGGATACCCAAAAATGCCTGCGGGTGAGTGGTAAACACAATGACCTCGAAGATGTAGGCATGGACGGTTATCACCATACTATGTTCGAGATGCTCGGCAACTGGTCCTTTGGCGATTATTTCAAAAAAGACGCCCTGGCTTGGTCCTGGGAGCTGCTCACCGAAATCTATAAGATCCCCAAAGACCGGCTCTATGTGTCCATTTTCGAGGGAAACGAAGCGGAAGGTGTGCCTTTTGATCAGGAAGCTTACGATGTGTGGCGCACCATGCTACCCGAAGACCGCATCCTCAAATTCGGCAAAAAAGAAAATTTCTGGGAAATGGGCGACCAGGGCCCCTGTGGCCCTTGCTCCGAAATTCACGTGGACTTACGCTCCGATGCCGAACGTGCTAAAATAGATGGGCGCGATCTGGTGAACAATGACGACCCGAATGTCATCGAGGTTTGGAACAACGTTTTCATGCAGTTCAACCGCAAAGCGGATGGTTCGCTCGAAGAACTCCCAGCTAAAAGTGTAGACACCGGCATGGGTTTCGAACGACTCTGCCGCGCAGTGCAAGGCGCTCGTTCTAATTATGATACGGATCTCTGGAAACCGCTGTTCGACTTCTTGGGCAAACTATCCGGCCATACCTATCAGGATGTTTACCCTG
>JBBQLD010000223.1:0-7731 GCA_038327555.1 Chitinophagales bacterium | reverse complement strand
TTCTAAAATTCAACGTAAATGAAAATCAGATTTAATTTAACGCTCCAACGCTCCAACGCTCCAATTAGCTGTATTACTCATGTTTTGGGTTAATATTCTATTTCCGGGTAAGGTATTCTGCCAAACTGATCCCGTGCCTTTTGAATGTGCGACGTGTTGCGGCTCTGGAGAGAACAGCTCCTCAGGGCTGTGTGGGAATACCTCTACTTTATGGAGTAGCAATGCGCGGCACATTCCGCGAACAGATGCAAGAACAATCTATGTAAGGGCCAATTTTATTATTCTGCGTAAAAGTGATGACCCTGATCCGGAAAAACAGGGTAATTTTAGTCAAAATAACGCTGAGCACATGGCCTTTTTGAATAGCATTGTTGATAATTGCAATTGGCGGTTAGCGAACCTGACAGGAACCTCTAATTGTGGTGACTTGAGAACCGACGCAAAAATTCAGATTATTCCGAATTTCATCTTTAGGAACGATGAGTTTGCCTGGAATGCAGATAATGCGTCTGGGAATTGTGCTTGTCCCTCCCCATCCTGGTATCTGGCAAATTTGAGCAACGAAATTAATGCTAATCCCTCAATACCTCGAGGCATAAATGTTTTTTTCCCAATTCAAGGTGATATTTATGACCGGGTTATAACGTTGGGTACATCAAATACTATTAATGTACCCGGATATTGTAATAATTGGTGTGCAAATCAACCAGATAGGTTTAATCTCAATCGTACCTCAGACATTAGTATCAATAACCTCTACTTGAAATACCGTTGGTTTCAAAAACGGCCTGATGTGACAGGTTTTCCGTTCGATCCAACTGGTAGGGACATTCTGATCGATGAGTCGCAAAAAAGTATTCCTCACGAGTTTGCGCACAATTTTATTAGCGATTACGTCCATATGGATGCTTGTTCCAATCATTTGTTGACTACAAACTCAATTTCTCCAAATTTCAGCTCTCGGGACGTTCTCCGCGCCACAGATGTAGGTTCTATTCACAGAAACCTTGCTATATCTAACCTGCGGCAATTTGTAGATTGCACGGAAACCTACAATACCCCCGGATCTAATACTTCCGACAGAATCGTTGATGTTTCGGAAACATGGGATCTCAATATGCGTCTGTATACGAATGTAGTAGTTAAAGCACCCGCTACTCTGACCATAACCTGCGAGTTACTCATGCCCTTTGACGGTTCAATTACTGTGGAGCGCGGTGCCAGGCTGATTGTGAACGGTGGAATCGTTCGAAGGGCCAATACCTGTTCTCCTTCCCAATTTTGGCGAGGGATTGTTGTTCAGGGAAATAATGCCTTGGCTCAGCCCGACCCTAACGGCGTACTTACTGCCAATCAGGCAGGGGTTCTATTGTTAAAGGGGAATGGTATGATTGAAGGAGCGGTCATAGGCGCTGCAGCAAAAGGGCATCCGATATGGGATGTGCCTCAGTTCAGAGGCGGATTGATTCAGGCTACCGGTTTTAAGTTCAGGGATTGCCGTAAAGGAGCGGAGTTTATGAAATATGATGAGGTCAACTTCAGCCTGTTTAATAATGTGACTTTTGAACGAACCGCAACTGGCTCCATGCATACCGGTGTATCTATTTGGGATACAGACAACATCTTATTTGAGCAATGTACGTTCAATAACGTTGCTACTGACGGGATAGTCAGTTGGGATGCTGATTTCAATGTGACGAAAAGGAATAAGTTTAACGGTGCAGAAAGAGGCATTTTGGCAGGAGCTTCTACTCCGCTTAATGGCATAATTTCGATTGGGCAACTTGGACTTCAGGGCATTGATCGGAACAAGTTTGAAAATAATGTAGTGGGCATTCGGGCAACAGCCAACTCAAAAGTGGAAATCTTCAGCAATGATTTCACCAATTTTGATTTTGATGTAGCGATTAATGGCACGACGGAAAGTTACCAAACGGATAACTTCTTCGCCTCTAATTCTGCCGGTAACCAATTTGAAAATACTGGAGGCAACCCAAATCATAATCTTTGTAATACCTATTCGGGCAATATTACAGGTACTAACATTGTAGGGAGGAACACCGGTTTTTTGTTCAGGGAAGAAGATTTCACCACGGATTTTCATGATCTTTTTATTGAGCCATTTATTCCAGTGCCAACGGTGCCCCCGGTACCGCCTTCTCCTATCGTTCCAGGAGAAATTCAATTAAACCAAGGCTCTGCCGGGTTTGCCAGATGGAATTATTTTACCCTTAACAAACCTGAAAATATCAAAACAAGCACCTTTACATTACCTCCTCCATTCATCAACACGGTTCAGTTTCGCTATTTTCATCCAAATCCTAATTTGAATGCAAGGATAAAACCCAAGTGCGCTTTAAATGATGCCTTGTGTATGCCTAATAGCAATTTTAACAATTTTCAGACTTTAGGCGGTGTTTATTCTGACTGTATGTTTCCCGAACCGCAACAACAGGAACAACCTTGTTTAACCAAATCTTGTCTGGATGCAATAAGGATACAAATAGCACAAAAGAGTGCGGAATATTCGGCCAACCCTACTGCCCAATTGGCCGGAGAACTACAGGTTTTGGTTTCACAGCGGGAGCATGTTACCAGCGAACTTGTCAGACAACATATTTCAGCAAACAATTGGGGCGCTGTGGAATCATTGCTCAATGAAGACCTGAATTCTGCCAATCGTCGGCGCTTAGTGGCTGCAAAAATGGAGCAAAATCAATTTGCAGCGGCCAATGCCATGCTCCAAACCTTTCAACAAGGTAGCCAGGAAGATCAGTATTTTGCCCAAGTACAAATTATTAATGTGGCGAGGCTTGCCAATCCGGAGTTTGTTTTAAGCGCTTCCCAGGAAGAATCCTTGCTTGGTATTGCTACTTCATCAAGCCAGGAAGCAGGGTATGCACAAACTGTTTTAGGAATATTAACCGGGCGGGTGTTTATGCCGAAAGTGCCTGTTTTGAATGGTGAACGGAGCAGCAACCCTATCCCCTCGCCACAAAGCAAGGCTGGGGTGTTGTTGGTATCGCCCAATCCGGCAAACGATGTGCTCAATATTCAGTTGCCGAGGCATATAGATCGGTCTGCCAGTCGAGTACTCGAGCTTATGGATATCACCACAGGTATCCTAGTGCAACAGATAGCGGTGCCGGACGAAAGTAGTGTATCCATTTCGGTACAAACACTTCCCGCCGGAATCTACGTGCTCACCTTGCGTGAACAAGGCGTTGTCATTACATACCAAAAAATTGCCGTCCAACACTAAATGTTTCATCTGGCCGTGCAGCAGATCAACTGATTTGCTGCACGGCTTCATCCTTTTGTACCATGCGTACTCGCTTGTTCATTGCTATATTGGTTATACTGGATTGTTTGCGTATTGCAGCTCAGTCTTCCGATACTTACCTGAAAACGTTCGATCCAAATCTGTCAAATATGTGGATAGCCGATAAGGCAACCAATATTTGGAGCATCGGCTCCTACATCTATGTTGTAAATGGCTATTTGAATATTTATGAAGACAGAATTCAGCAAATTTTTAAAATCAATGTGAACACTCGGGAAATTGTTAAACAAATTGAATTAACAGGACCAGAGGTTGATTTGGGTATTGCTGAGCGAGCAGGCTATTGTTTAACTGCCGATCAGCATATTTTACTCACGGGTGAATGGCGGGATTATACCAATTCTCGTATGCGCACATTTATTGCCAAGGTGGATCAGGATTTGAATGTGCTTTGGATTAACTATTACCCCAATCTTTCAGATCTTAATATTTATGCCGACGCCATTGCAGAAACCCCCTCTGGTGATATTCTGGTGTACCTGACAGAAGGCAAACCAAAATCCTTACAAGAACCCTGGATTAACGTAGAAAGCGCCATTCGGATCGTCAAAACGGATGCAGACGGTAACTTGTTGTTTAACAAAGTTATCCCTGATACGCTTAAGCAAACCGTAGGGTATGGCCACCTTTCGCGCACGGACGACGACCATTATTTATTAAGCTCTTTGGTGGTTGGCCTAAACCTTCAAATCCCGTCGTATGGGTTATTTCGATACAATGCCTTGGCGATAAAAATAGACGAAAATGCCAATACCGTTTGGAGTAGATTCATAAATCCCTCCAAACCCTTACTTCAGGAACCTACCTCGATCGCATTGCCTGGTGGGGGCGGAGCAATCATGTGGAGCAGAGATACCATTGGCGCTCCGGCGGAGGTTAAACAAATTTTTATGGAGCTTACCGTGTTTGATGAATCCGGGAATACCAGTTGGCGGCATGGATGGTTAGATCTATCTTCTCGTTTTTTCTATCGGCTCATTTCTGCGTCCAATGGGGATATTCTTGGAGTCTCCTATTATTCACAAGGATATCCAACTAAAGGTAAAACCATGATTTTTCGCGCTTCACCAACAGAAGGTATTCTATGGGAACGGTATTACTCTGATTCAATTCAGCGTCCTTGGTCGCCACAGCTGGAGATGCTTGATCTTTGCGAACTATCTGACGGTCGTATTGCAGCAACAGGAATAGTTTTTGACACCAATTCTGTAGGGTCGCTCAATTATAATATCGGAGTGCTGCTAGTTGGCGCGGACGGTTGCCTCGAACCGGGCTGTACAGGTTTAACCCAATATACCACAGGAACCTTTGAATCAGTTATTCCTTTACCCCGGCTGCCTCAGCTGGTATGCTCTCCTAACCCTGCGCAGGACGTGGCTTTTCTCCGGCTTCCGGAGGGTTTTGTCACTGAATCGGAAGCAAACATGCTCAAATGCTATGATACACAAGGGCGTCTCATGACGGAAGTTCCCTGGGCTAAAGGCATGAACAATATACCCATAGAGGTCAAGAACTGGCCTTCCGGAATGTATCAACTGCTACTTTGGGCAGACCGTAAACCGCTTTGCAGCGGAAAACTGATTGTTCAACATTAAATACAACCAACCATGAAAAATTACCTGCTTTTACTCTCCATCCTGTACTCAACCTGTTTTATCCGGGCTCAAAACACCGATTTCGCCCCGGTTGGCACCAGATGGATATATAGTGAATCGAATTTTGCGCTTCAAGGTGTTCCCTACATCATGGAAGTAACAGGAAAAGAAAACTTTGAAGGAAAATGGTGCAGCCGGTTCGATAAACAACCAAATACCCAGGATAAACTTTACCTCTTCACAGAAAACGACACCGTTTTTTATTATAGCTTTTTGAGCGAGCAATTTGAAATGCTGTACGACTTTACGGCAGAAGTAGGCGATAGCTGGATCATAGGAGGTTTGGAGGGTTATACCCCGAATAATCCGCTACTTTATGCGTCTGATACCATAACAGTAGATTCCATCAGCAATTTATTTATAAGCGGAGATACACTCAAAGTTTGGCACATCAACCATACCTTTTGGTTTGATTGGGGAGATCGTATCATTGAAAAGGTAGGAAATGATGGTCTTCCCCTTCCAAGGTTTGGGCTATTTGAAACAAATGTATGGGGGCTCCGCTGTTTTGAAACCTCAGATATGTTTTATCAATTCGTTCCTTATCCCTGCGACACCATTTTTTCTACCACAATTACCACCAATGCGCCTGAGGAGGCCCTGAAAATTCAGGTCTCGCCCAATCCTGCCACCAATTTCATCCAGCTGCCCTGGAATGGCCCGCTGGAATCTCTGCAACTCTTCAATGCCCTAGGCAGGCAAATGCCTTCGGGCAGGTTCCATCTTTCGGAGGGAAGGCTTGAAGTTCCCGTGGGGCATTTGCCAACCGGTATGTACTTCCTAAGCCTGCGCGCGCAGGGGCAGGTATGGAACGGGCGGTTTGTGAAGGGCTGAGGTTAATGGTTAAAATCAAACGCTGGCCGCCAACAACAGCGGAGCGAAATCCGTAAAGAAATAACCCTAGCCTTACCGCGATGGTCAAAAGACCACAGGCGCGGCGGGGAAGGGGCTTTGAGATGCTTGGAGATGACAAGGCTAAGGTCCGTACTATAAACAAATGTAATTTCCAAGCAAAACTGACCACCCAAATCCCCACCTTTTTCATGACATTTGCGCACTAAACCATTCGTCACGCGCATGAAAAAGTTGCTACTCATTGCCCTCGCTTTTCTACCCACCCTGCTTTTTGCTCAGCAAAAACCCTCTTTCCCGCACCTTGCCCCCGATGCACCAGAATGGATGAAAATGTTGAGCGCAGAAAATCCCAATGTCTTTGAGGTCCAAAAAGCCTACACGCAATATTTTGAAGATCAGCCCTTTGAAAAAAATAGTTACACGCAGTACTTCAAACACTGGATGCACTGGGCAAGACCTTTTGTGCAGGCGGATGGCACTTTGAAAATGCCGGAGCTAAAGGAATTAGAAGCAAAAGAAGCGGCCTTGCTTAGCCTCCGGGCCCAAACCCAACAAAGGGGCGGCCAGGCAGGCTGGAGCTTCCTCGGCCCTAAACAAACCTACGATACCGATGGCCTGACGGAGGTCACCTGGCAAACCAATCTTTATTCCATCGACATTTCGCGCTCAAACCCCAATATCCTCTATGCCGGCGGCGAAACCGGCGGTGTCTGGAAAACCACCGACAAAGGCCTGCACTGGACCCTGTTGACCCTGAATGTGCTGCATGGTTCATTCGGTGCCGTCAAGATTCACCCCACCGACCCGAATACGGTGTACGCCGGCACCGGTGGAAAGATCATCAAAACCACGGATGGCGGCGCTACATGGGCCACGGTTTATTCCGAAAGCAACCTCTGGGTAAATGACTTGGCCATCAAGCCCGATCAACCCGATGTGGTACTGGCCGCCAGCGACCAGGGCTTGTTGCGCAGCGCCAACGCCGGCGCAAACTGGACAAAACTCCATACCCAGCAAACCTGGGCCGTGGAGTTCAAACCCGGCAGCCCACTCACCGTTTTTGCGATTCGGAAGTCTGGAACAGGCTCCGATTTCCGCGTGTCTTCTGATGGAGGTGCAAGCTTTGTAAATTCTAACACCGGCTGGTGGACCCCCGCTGCGGGCATGACCATCACAGGCGGCATGATCGCGGTTTGCCCCTCCAATCCCTCTAAAGTTTACGCTTACCTCTGCGGCGAAGGGGGCAATCTGGGCGGCTATGTCGGGGTGTTCAAAAGCACCAACAGCGGTGGAATCTGGGCAAATACCAATCCCGCAAACTCCATCGGACAGCCTTATTCCATTCCGGGCCACACCAATTTGATGGATGCAAATGGCGTAGATTGGTTTACCCAGGGGTTCTATGATATGGCGATCGTAGTGAACCCGAACAACGACAATCAATTGATCGCAGGCGGATGTTCCTGGTTCAAAAGTGTGGACGGTGGCGCTACCTGGACGGCCCTCGGCTCGTATGTGGGCGGGCTCGCCTGGAGTCACCCGGACATACAGGCGCTGGCTGCCGTGGGCAATGATCTCTGGATCACCAGCGATGGCGGCATCAATTATTCCAATAATTTTGGACAATCCATAGAAGCGCGCATGAACGGGGTTTCCGGCTCCGATATGTGGGGTTTTGACTCCGGATGGAACGAAGACATGCTGGTGGGCGGCCGTTACCACAATGGCAACATGGCCTGGCATGAAACTTTCCCTGCGGGGAAATTTTATAGAATGGGCGGCGCAGAAGCGCCCACAGGCTACGTGAATCCGGGCGAAAACAGAAAAATGTACCACTCCGACATTGGAGGACACGAGATTCGGGGCGGGTTTCTGAAT
>JBBQLD010000222.1:0-7822 GCA_038327555.1 Chitinophagales bacterium | reverse complement strand
GTACTCGAACCGCACGGCGATACGGTTGTCCGTGTGCGCCCAGTATTCCTTTCTGAGCCGGTAGTCCAGTTCTTTTTGCCACTTTTCGGTGAGAAATTGCACGATCTCCGTCCGTCCGTTCAAAAAACGGTCGCGATTGCGCCACCCGCTGTCAGGGGTATACGCTTTCGATACGCGCTCCGGGTCACGGCTGTTCCAGGCATCTTCCGCCATTTGGATTTTTTGCTGGGCTGTTTCTTCAGTAAAGGGGGGCAAGGGGGATTTTTTTTCTACCTCCATAAAGGACTGATTTTTAATTAAGTACCAATAAATGCTGGGCCAAATCAGCACGGCCATTTTCCAGCGAAGGCAGGTTGGCTCATGTGGTTTCGGCGGTTTTTGCCGCAAAAGGAACAGCTTCTGCGATGTTCCACTCGCCTTTTATCATGCGATGAAGGTAACAATTGTCTGCCTCGCGTAATAGTTCGGCATGTTGTTCGTCGCTCAAATCGCCTTCTATTTGCAGGGCGACGTGTACCGTCGAAACCAAAGAGCGGTCAGGGTTGCGCTTCACCGAGAGTTCCAATTGGGCATCCACGTCGCGGATAGCCCAACCTTTTTTACGGGCGATGAACCGCACAGTACTCACCTTGCAGGAGGCCAGCGCAGCGAGGATCAAATCTTCCGGGGAAAATCCCTGGTCGGTGCCTTTGCCCGTGATGGGTTCGTCGCCGACGATGGCAAAACGCCCATTTGAAATGATGGATTGATAGCCAACTGGAAGGCCTTTGACATTGATTTTGGTTGCCATGTTTTTTTATTGAACTGAATTTATACTGCAAAGTTGGGTGAATTTTTTTTCCAATCTTTATCAATTTTTCCTTATAATTTATCAATTTTTCCCAAAATAAACAGCGGGGCGGAGCGCGAGGTAATCGCCCAAAGCCGTTTCGTTCAAGGCAAAAGTGGCATATAGATTCGGCAAAAAGCCAAGCCCTTTCTGCAGGTTGTCAAAAATGGCTTGATTGGTCGGATAAACTTCAGCGCGGGTTGGAACTGTGAAATGTGTCATTTTTAAAATTTTCGATGTTGAAAAAATTGTTCGATTTAATGACACAAAGGTGAGGGTGGTAACTGTCGGTGGATTAACCAATTTTGCCCGACAGTTTATCAATATTTCCCGTATACACCTTGCTGGCTTTCGGCCACCCTTTTGCCATACGACTGCTATCAAACGGCTTTTCGGTCGAAACTAAGAAAAGACAATATTACCCCTTGTCCTAAAGGCATGAAATGTCAGTCAAAAGGTGCAAGCACTCAACCTAAGCGCAATTGATGCGGACGGTTCTCGACAAGATGACTAAGCTTTGGATTTGTGCTTACTTCCAGTGGGTGAACATCCGGGATGCTATAATTGGTTGAATTCGAGTTAAATATGTGTGCATTCCGTAGTTCAAGACCTGTCCCGTACCAAAGGTCGGAAAGACCAAAGCGCGGCGAGGGAGAAGACTACCCTGAGCCAAAAAAACGCGGCGAGGGAGAAGACCATGCGGGACGGAAATCTACTTGGTAAAGGATACACAATAGAGCCTGGACGGTGTAGATGTCTCCGCTTCGCTGCGACATGACAACTCAAGGTTAAAATGACAAAGTAGTATTAATGCAAATTTATTATTCAAATAACATTTACTTTTTTCAAATGCCCTTTTCTTTGCAGCCTCAAGCTTGATCAATACGTCACAATCCTTGCTTGCAAAGCAAAACCTGTACCACCCATCCAAGGCGACAACGGCCTGTACATCGGTTGATTTGAAATGAAAAAAAACTCACCCACTGCTCACAATTTTGATGCGACCGCAGCGTCCGCTTCAAAGCGTGGTGTTTTTGCCGCACCGGTTTTCCGGGCGTTTTTTGCTCCTTCCTTCCCGCGTCCCCTTGGGGTACGACGATAAACCCAGGTTGATTTTTCGATCAAGTCTTGCGTAACCCGGATTCCGGACTGCGCAAAGTGCTTTTTCATTGTTGTTCATGGTCTGATTGACCCTTGTACATCGAGCAATTCATCATTCCAATGCTTTCGGCTGCAGAATAATGTGGCCTGATTGAAATGCCCACCGACTTCACGTTTTTCAAACATGGAACAGTCCTTTTTCAAAGTCAACATAGCCACCGAGGAACATCATGATTTTGCACCACTAATTTGTACGGAAATGGAAGCCTCTGCCAAAGCGCGTGGCATTGGCATTGCCAAACGTTCGCCTGAGTACTTAAAGCAAAAAATGACGGAAGGCAAAGCGGTCATTGCATTCTCAAACCTTGGAGAATGGGCCGGGTTTTGTTACATCGAAACCTGGGGACACGGCCAACACGTGGCCAATTCGGGCCTGATCGTTTCGCCACATTTCCGAAAAGAAGGCCTGGCCAAACTCATCAAACGCCGCATTTTCGAACTCAGTCGCGCCAAATACCCGGAGGCCAAAATCTTCGGTCTCACCACGGGACTCGCGGTGATGAAAATCAATTCCAAGCTTGGTTACGAACCTGTCACCTACTCTGAACTCACTGACGACAATGCTTTCTGGACTGGTTGCCAAAGCTGCATCAACTACGAGATTTTGATGAGTAAGGAGCGCAAAAATTGCCTTTGCACTGCCATGCTCTACGACCCGGCAGACCAGGCAAATGCAATTGTCAATGCCCCGGAAATCCAGGTCAATAAAAAACGGCATACCGTCCTGAGTAAAAAATGGAATAAGGCCCGAGCACGCGCACTGCATTTGTTTAAGCCAAGAGTTGAACGTATCCGAGCATTATTTTTCTGACCTAACTGTTAGGAATTGGGTTGCTAACCGGTTTACTTGCAGGAAGTTATCCCGCTTTGTATTTGTCCAATTTTAAACCCTTGACCATGTTAAAAGCCAAATCCTCCCGAAATTCGGGCGAGCTTTTGGCGCGCAAAGGATTGGTGATCTTGCAATTTTCTCTATCCATTGCATTCATCATAGCGGTTATGGTGGTCTATGAACAAATCCAATTGGTAAAAACCAAAAACATGGGCTTTAACCGGGAACAGGTCATTCAGTTTGGTCGAGAAGGAAATCTGGGTAAAGGCTTGGAAACCTTTCTGGCAGCGTTGAGTCAGATTCAAGGCGTAGTACACGCCTCCGGAATCAGCGGAGGGTTTTTGGACGTCAATTCCTTTACAGTTGGTGTAGAATGGCCTGGAAAACAAGCCAATGAGACCCTTACGTTTAGTAATCTGACGGGCACCTACGACCTCATTGAAACCCTGGATTTGAAAATGGCAGAGGGCCGCTCCTTTTCCCGATCTTTTGGCGCAGATAGTGCGGGGCTAGTGCTCAATGAGACCGCAATACAGGCCATGCACTTGAAGAATCCTATCGGACAGACGATTAAACTTTGGGGAGATGACTATCAAATATTGGGCGTTGTGAAAGATTTTCACCTGCAATCGATCCGAGCGCCTATCAAACCCGCCTTTTTTAAAATCAATCCAGAACTATCAACCTCCATCATGGCTCGTTTGGAAGCCGGAAAAGAGCGAGAAACCATTCAGCGCATTCAGGCATTTTATTCGTCCTTCAATCCAGGATACACCTTCGAATACCACTTTTTAAACGAAGATTTTGAGCAGCAGTATGCAACAGAGTACAGGGTTTCTGCATTGTCCAAATATTTTGCAGGCTTGGCCATTCTGCTATCCTGTTTAGGGCTGTTTGGACTTGCAACTTTTACCGCTGAGCAACGCACCAAAGAAATTGGGGTACGCAAAGTACTGGGCGCTTCGGTTGGCTCATTGGTCGCTTTACTGAGTATAGACTTCCTCAAACTTGTGGTTCTGGCCATTATAATCGCTTGCCCTATTGCCTATTATTTCATGCAGCAATGGTTGTCTGATTTTGCCTATCGTGTGGAGCTCCATTGGGGAATTTTTGTCCTGGCGGGTTTAGTTGGTAATGGAATAGCCTTTTTAACCGTTGGTTTTCAAAGTATTCGAGCGGCTCGGATGAATCCCGTGGAAAGTTTGCGCAGTGAGTAAGATCTATTTCAAATACGCAAAAGGCAGATTAAAGTGTCAAGTGCAACAGATTTTAGAGGTTTTACACGGACATTTTAAGCATGAAAAAAAAGCCTCACCGACTTACGCCAGGAGGCTCCGAAAACAATAAACAGCAGGATAGTATCTTTAAATTGGTGATTGGGCTATTTGTGGATTTGTTTATTTGTTTATTTGGTGATTCGGACACCCAAGCTCGGGCACTCGAATAACCCAATCCACAAATAAACAAATCCACAAATAAACAAATTACCAATTAAACATTCGAGATTTTCCGCACCACTTTATACAGGCGCGTAGTTTCATTTACTTCTTCCTCGAAAGGATCATTGTCGAAGTAGTTGGCTGAAATCATTTTGAGTCGAACCGTACGACCACGGTTGTTCATGATTTTCTGGACGTATTTCACCTAGACATTTCCGTTGGAGCGAACTGCGTAAATTTCGTTGTCGCGCACTTCATTGAGGTTTTCAATAGACTTGCACACCACGATGTCTTGATTTCGGATGACCGGATCCATCGAATTACCATCAATTTGGAAGGCTACAAGTCCCGTTCCTGCCACCCCAGGGATGGAAAAAAAGGTATTGTCTTCCGAACTTTCAGCACCAAGGGTAGCACCTGCGAAGGCTCTGACATTGGTAAAAAGGATGTTTCCACCTCCGCTGCTGGACATACGTTCGCCAGCTAATGCGTCGCCGGGGGCATCAAAACCAAAGGGATTGCCAATGCCGTGAAGCAGCCAGGCTTCGTTGATGTCGAAAGCGCGGCAGAATGAAGAAGCTTGCCCGTAATCAATCACCCGCTTACTTTCAGGGTTGAGAAAAGCACGAATGATGTGGCCATAGGCTTTGTTACCAAGCACTCGGTCGGCTACGTCGCCAACACCTTTGCCGCCACGATCGTTTTTGACGATGGCGCCACGATCTTCCAAGAGCTTGAATGCTTGGATAAAGCGTTTGTTGAGGTCAATCCTATCTTCCTTTATCATGGGATCGAAGGTTAAAAAGTGAAATGTAGATGTTGGACTTGGGATATCAGATTCGGAATATTGGAGTTGAATTGAGGTAAAAAACTTGAATCTGTAGCTCAAGCGACCAAAGTCCAATTTCCAAAGTCTAACGTCCATTCCTGATTTCGTGCTGCAAATTTAAAACAAAGAGTTTTTAAAAACAAAAAATGTCAAAGATATTTTTCAAAAAAGACACACTTTTTTTTCAATCCACTGTTTTTTCATTTGAAAACCAGATATTTGCGCAGTTTTACGCTTAAAAATAATTTCAAACAAATGGGTGCGGGCATTGAAGCTGGCGAATTTATCCGGCATTTGTTTGAAAACGAACTTGGCTCATTGCTGATTTTTTCTGAAAATTTCAATTTGATCGGGAAGTAGGGCCAGTCTTCGTTGTACTTTTGACCACAATTTATGGGAACAATAATTTCACTCCTCAACCACAAAGGCGGGGTCGGCAAAACCACCAGTGCTGTCAACATTGGCGCAGCGATGGTCGAATTGGGTAAGCGTGTGCTGCTCATTGACCTCGACCCTCAGGCCAACCTGACCATTTCGCTCGGTATTCCGCGTCAGAAATCTACCATTTACGAGGCCCTGCGCGGCGAAGGCGAACTCGTGCCCTACACCCACAAGCCGGGCATGGATGTAATTACCTCCTCGCTCGATCTTTCTGGTGCAGAGATGGAACTGATCAATGAAGCTGGCCGAGAATATATCCTCCGCGAACTCTTGACTCAGGTGAGCGACGATTATGATTTCATCTTGATCGACTGTCCGCCCTCCTTGGGTCTGTTGACACTTAATGCCCTGACGAGCAGTCGATACGTATTGATCCCGCTTCAGACAGAATTCCTTGCTGTTCAAGGACTAGCGAAGATCAAACAGGTGATCGACAAGGTCAAAATGCGCCTCAACAAACAACTTGATATGGGTGGCGTAATCGCTACGATGTACGATAGTCGCCGGGTACTGAACCGCGACGTAGTGGATACCATTCACAAGTATTTTGGGGAAAAAGTGTTTAAGACTTATATCCGCGACAATGTGGCCTTGGCTGAAGCACCCGCCCAACGAAAAGACATTTTTGATTACAGCCCTAAAAGCCCCGGGGCAATAGATTATCTCGAACTGACAAAAGAGATTTTGAGCAGACTTTCTTAATTTAACCATGAATATTGAAGTATGAACTATGAAGTATGAAGTATGAACTATGAAGTATGAAGTATGATGTACGAAGTCGTACTCAAGATAGTTCATAGTTCATACATCATAGTTCATAGTTTATAGTTCATAGTTCATAGTTTGTTTGTAGTTTAACTCAAAATTGGATGAGTAAAAAACGATTTTCGGAAGGTTTGGACGACCTCTTTAGCAGCAGCCATGAGAGCCATGGTGAGGCTTTTGGCAATACGGTGGTGCTGACGGCTCCCTCCGCTATGGGCGAGCGCAGCAAGGTTTCAGGGCACAAATCTTTTATGAATGGCCTCGATGCGCTACTTCAGGAAGCACTTGACGAAAGTCTGGAGCGCTACGAATCAAACCAACCCGATTCCGTCTCCGCCAGTTCGAAAACGAAAACCACCAACCCAAACACACTCCGCGCACCTGCCCTTAGTGGTTTGGATATGCTTATTCGGCAAACCTTAGATGTTCAGGATTTTGCCACAGACGAATCTACAGGTAAAAAACGCCTCACTGTGGCCGTTGATCGTCCAAAATTGGAAAAGCTAAAAGCTATCGCAAAATTGGAAAATGCATTTCTGAAAGATTTGCTTGTCTCCCTGATTGATGAGTATATCGACGAATATACACAGGCTAAAGGCGTGTCATTGTAGCATTGAGCATGTTGGTTGATAACCCTTCTCCACTACGCGACCTCTCCCGCCCTTTCCTTCTTCCAATATCGTCTCCAAAGTCCTTTTACCACGATTAAACCCACCAAAGGCAGGGCAGGAGTCGGCATTTCCTGCGGCATCCAGATCCAAAAAATGAGCAACAGCACAGCCATTAGGGCAGCCACCGTGAAGTAATTCTCGGTTGTGCCTGAGCGTCTTGTGCGCCAGAAAAACAGGAGATGTGTTGGCCAGGCCCAAAGGATATTCAGGTTGGTTTTGGTGGCAGAGTGATCTGTGGCAAACCAAAGCAAGGCGATGATCAGGCCTGCAAGACCCAATACGAACCAAAATATGGTGTCAAAAATGTGCTCCGTACGCGGGTTGGCCATGCTGAGTAACCCGATGATTGCTACAAAAGTCATCACCCAAAGCGGACGGTCGAGCGGTGTGGGGGCGAAGGGCTCTTTTATGATGGGCACTTCGGGTATATTTCGCTCACTTTTCACCAGCATCGTACCATCTCCTATTTTGGCTTTGGCAAATAAATTGTGTACGTAATCAGGTAAAAACATAAAATCAGCCGTAGAAGCCCGGCGGTCAGCAGGGAGGCCGAGCAACAAATCAATGCCAAAGTCAAGCCAGGGCTTATCTTCGATATAAGGTTGAAGGAGCTGACGCATGGTTACGTTTTTGGGCAAGGATGCTGTATCGAACTGAAGCTGATAGGTGAAGGTCTCTTGCACGATATCGCGGATGCGCGTGGCACAGTTGTCATAGAAAAAATCGTACTTGTAGTAACGATTTTCTTCCTTATTATTTTCCTGCAAAAGATCGAAAATGCGCTGTTTTTGAGCCTGATTCATGTTAAAAACCTGCTCTTGCATGGGCCGGCGGTCTTGCAGGTTGCCGTATTCA
>JBBQLD010000221.1:0-7835 GCA_038327555.1 Chitinophagales bacterium | reverse complement strand
CGACCATCCTGCAACAATACCTCGGCATACCAAACAAATACCCCCGGGTTCATAGGTTGCCCTTGGAAAGCACCATCCCAGCCCAGGCTCGGCTCGTTGGGCAAAAAGCCGAAACGCTCGTATACATGATCGCCCCAGCGGTCGAACACGCGCAGCTCACGCACTTCCAACACCCCAGCGCCAGCAAAAACGGTAAACCAGCTGTTTGATTCACTACCTGGAAGGATGATATTGGGCACATAAATATTGTAGTTGTACACGGAAACCCAAAGCCGGTCTTCGGCCACGCAGCCGTTCTGATCCGTAATCCGAACGACAAACTCCGTCCGGTTTTCCGGCCTTAAATGCTGTTGCAATGACCTGGGGACGAACCCTAAACCTCCGGGTATCCAATCAATTTCTGCCAATTCCACGCCAATTGGCATCGGCAGGGCAGTGAGATGCAAGGATTGTCCCAACACGAGGGAAGTATCACTGGCACTCAATTTGACGGAGAGCGCATCCGGTTCGGTCAGTAACACCGAGCGCTGCCAGGTACAACCAATATCATCCAGGATGCGCAGGATGTAATTACCTGGACTCAAGCCTGAGAAAACAGGCTGCGCAGTAAATGGCAGGTTATCTAAAGCATAATAAAACGGTGGGTTACCTCCCGTAACCTCCTGAATTTCAATTCTTCCATCGTCATCGCCAAAGCAGCGGATGGAATCTACCGCCAAGGCCGCCAGGATGGGCGCATCCCAACTGACCAAAACCGAATCTTGCGCCACACAGCCATTTTGCAAATTTAAAACCGTGTGGACATACAGCCCACCTTCGAAAATAGGCAGCAATATCGCTGCCGTATCCAGAGACAACACCCCGTTTGTATTTTGAGTCCAGCGGTTCGAAAATTCATTGCCCTGAGTAGAGCCCGCGGCATTCAGCCACGCGGATGTTTCATTGCACAAGACTTCCAGGATAGTTGGGCCAGCTTCAGCCAGTGGAATGGCCAGGTCTTCCAGAACCTGAATTTGCGCGGCAGCCTGACATCCGAAGCCATTGGTCACGGTTAATTGGTAAGTCCCGGCAGTTTGTACCCAATGGGCAGATTGATTGGGCAGGCTGCCGTTGGGCGCAAGCCAGTTGTACTGCACACTGTTTTGGTTGACCGTAACCCCGACATTCACAATAGTTTGGGCACAGGTCAGGACATCTGTGAATGTATTCAGGGCTGGTATTTCGCCGTGTTGTGGCACTTGCAAAGACCGTTGTTTTGTGCAGGCATTGGCATCGGTAAGGGTTAGGGTATATATTCCAGCGGGCACATTCGAGAGTATGAAGCCGGAACTTGCGTTTGACCAGGCAAATTGATACGGCAAAATACCGCCTGAGGGCGTGACCACAATTGAACCATTCGAAGTTTGGCAAGTGTCTGCACTAATGTTTGCAGTAAGCGCCAAGTCATCGGGTTGTTGCACTGCAAATTGCGCGGTGAGCGTACATCCGTTATCATCGGTCAGGGTCAGCGCGTAATTCCCGGCTGTAAGGTTTGCAAGGTCTTCCGAGGTCTGATTGCCCGTCCAAAGAAACTGATAAGGCGCAACGCCACCGAGTGCCGACAAATCAATAGCTCCATCGTTTTGTCCAAAACATTTGACTGGCGAAATCAAGGCATCAGAAAGTGCAAGTATTGGTGGTTCTGTAATTTGATAATCAAAGGTTTCTGCGCAAATTCCATCTGCGTACGTAAGGGTCAAGCTATAATTCCCGGGTGCAAGATCGTCTATGGCCGGGCTAGTCGCATTGTTAGACCATACAAATCCAAATCCAGGGGAACCGCTCCCGATTGCCACCGAAATTTGGCCATTCTGACTGCCAAAACAGCTTACATCTGAAAGGATTGATTGAAGGCTTGGAGGTAAAAATTCATCTACTTGAACCGCCTCAATCAGGCTACAGCCTTGGGCATCGCTCAAGGTAAGTTGGTAATTCCCGGAGGGTAAATTGCTGAGATTGGAACTGCTCGCATTGGTAGACCAGAGCAGGTTGTACGGCGGTGTACCCTGGCTTGCCCCCAAAAAACTCGCTGTGCCATTGGCTTCTCCCGGACAAGCGGGGCTTGCGGAAACACCTGCACTTAGCAGGGCTGTAGGCTCAGCCACTTGCACGAAAAACACGGTTGTACAAGCGGTTGCATCAGTCACGATCACCTGATACGGCCCCGCGCCCACATCAGTCAGATCCTCCGAATTGCTGTTATTTGACCATAAAAAAGACAGCGGTGCGACCCCGTTTTGCACGTTCAAATCAACACTGCCTCCTAAACCGCCATAGCAATTGGCCGCATTAGGCATCGCTGATACTTGGATAGGAAGAGGCTCATTGATGGTAAAATCAAAGGTTTCTGCGCAGGCTCCATTGGCGTAGGTGAGGGTAAGGGCGTAATTCCCGGGCTGTAAATTTTGGATTTGATTTGTGGTAGCATTGTTTGACCAGCTGTAGCCAAGGCCCATTGAGCCACCCGAAAGGTTCAGGGTGATACGGCCATCGTCTGATCCAAAACAGGTCAGGTCTTCTTCAACAGGAGCAGCCAGGGGTGCCAAATATTCAGAGACCTGAATGATTTCCTCCAAGGTGCAACCGTTGGCATCCGTTATGGTGAGCTGATAAGCACCCGCAGTCAAGCCATTCAAGGTGGAGGATGTTTCATTGTTCGACCAAAGCAGCGCGTAAGGCGGAGTTCCTTGCCCTGCACCTAAAAATGCCGCTTGGCCTGTTGCTAACCCAGGGCAACTGGGCACAGCAGCCAGCCCACTTGAAACCAAGGGATCTGGTTGTGCAATCGAAATCTGAACCGTATCCGCGCACTGGTCAGCATCCAGGACGGTGACTGCATAATCGCCCGCCAACACGTTGGACAAATCTGGTGTGGAGCTACCGTCCGACCATTGCACGGCATACGGCGGAGTTCCCTGTAAAACACCCAGGCTTAGCGCACCGCTTTGTCCAAAACATAAAATCGGCGCCGCAATGGAGGCCGATATTTGGACTCCCCCACCCGCCTCTACCCAGGTAGAATCCTGGGAAGTACAGCCCTTGGCATTGGTTACCGTAACCGTGTAGATTCCATCCGAGAGGCCGCTGATATTCGGCACATTATCGCCAGAAGACCATGCATAGCTAAGGGGCAGGTAAATACTTTGTGCCAAAGCCGTTACGCTGGCCGGGGTTCCAAAACAATCTCCATTGATTGTATTCAACTGAATATCAGGTATTTCAAGAAGATTCACCCATAAGGAGTCGCTGTGTTTTACTGTACAAAAATCCGTGACTTCCACCCAATACAAACCCGGTTGTTGGGTCTGAAATGTAGGGCTGGTGCTTCCGTCTTGCCAGAGATAGCTGGTGTAGCCCGACCCCGCATCGAGTAACAATGTGGTGTCCTGGCAGAAGCCAATATTGGGGCCAAGGTTGATCGGAAGGGAGGTTGCAGGCATGTCAAATTGAAAAATGTTATTCAAAAAGTCGCATTCCAGTTCGTCGGTGATGGGAAAATCTATGCCCAATTGATATGGTCGAGGGGTGGAGCCGTCGTCGTTTAAAACCCCGAAAGCGATACCGGCTGCTTTAGGGATGGTAAAACTGAAAATCTTGCAGGAATCTATTTTAACCACACTGTTGGTCAACAGTGGGGTACCGAGCAACAACGCATTGGTCGTAGTCGGATCGGATGAATAAAACGCAATGGGTATTCCTGCAGGGAGTAATTTATCGCCTGTATTGCAGATATTTAATTCAATTGTCACGCTATCGGGTTTGCATATCACTTGACTTACCGAAGCCGATGCATTGGACAAAGGAATGAACGGATCAAAGTTTTCATCCAGTAAAGGCCGTTGTGATAAGTACAGGTTCAGGGGGCGTTTTCCAGAGCCGGGTGCGGGCAGTTCGAGGTGGTGCATATCCTGCACTGCGGGAATGCTCAGGTCGTCATTCACGTTGACAATGAAATAGTTGAACTGATTCCACACGTTTCGACAAGGCACCCAAGGGCCAGAATCTGACTCGTATACCCGCAACCGTCCTCTTGATGAAAACGTATTTGAGTTTAAGCCCCCCGTGACGGTAATTTCTGTTTCTCCATCATTGTCCACGTCTGCAACCACTGGATATTCGTCGGCGGTGCGCGAAAAGCATGGAACCTTAAACCAGTTTCGCTCTGCGTCTACGCCGGGTGGAAACGGAGCCCCGTCACCGTACAAAATCCTCAAATTGCTCTCGTCACGGTAAACAATTTCAGAAATTCCATCGCCATTAAAATCATACACGGTAGAACCCGTCCATCCAGAAAAGTCGGAGGTGGGAAGATTCCACCAATACGGCGCAGCAGGAAAAGATTGGGCCGCATGCAAGTTGAAGCAGGTGACGTTATAAGAGCTACAAACCAATATTTCCGGAAAATCAATTGCGTACCCCTGTTTTGTGTCGTCGAAAACATTGGCAATACAGGCCAGGCTACCACTGTTTATCGGATTGGTCGGATATGGAAACCAGCGGATCAATCCGTTTTTATTCCACACATACACGCCGAATTGATTGGTCTGACGTCCGGATGAAACGACAATATCCAAAGTGCCATCCAAATTCAAATCTGCAACAGAAGTATAGCCATCCTTGTATCCGGCAGTTGGCGGAACAATCATGGTATTAAGATCGCGTTGCACCTTGATTTGATACCCATCCCCGTCTGTCAAATCGAGATCTATGGAATAAATCATCGGGCCAGCCACGAGTTCCAGACCACCACAATCTGGATCGCCATTGCAGTCGGCCAAAGTAAGGATATCTACAGCAGTTGGATTACAACTCCCCTCATTGTAGCCTGAATATTGCGCCCGCCCCTGGTTTGCCTGGGGTCCGTTGATTACCTTATTCAAGGTTGGAGCAGCGGGGTTTGTAAAGTTAAATTTGTAAATATCGCTGCCTGCGTACACTTCAGGAATGCCATCCCCATCAAAATCGGCAAGCAATGGTCGCTGATCAATAAAATCTGTAAGTTCCGCAGACGTAATCCAGAGGTTCATGGGCGCCCCTGGCGCTTCCGTGTAATTATTGAAAACCCGAATGCGCCGATCTACACAGGTGACCATTAGTTCCGGGATACCATCGCCATCAACATCTCCAATGGTAACACCAGGAGCAGGGTAAAAGTCCAAGTTGCCTGGTACGATTAGAATTTTCGGGTTGTTCGCATTGGACCCATCGCCACGGTAAAAAAGAATCCTATTGTTAAATGAATTGAATGCAGATCCTTCAATTACGATGATTTCTGGAAGGCTATCTTGTTGTGGGTTTAGGTTGGCCACCATGGGCGAAGCTACCACCGACGCACCGTCTTGACCTGACTGCCAGGCCAGGCGGGCCTTGAATTGCGCTGGAACAAACGGGAGGAAACAATCTTGAGCAGATATGCGGGTATTCGTCAAAAAAAGTATTAACCCGCTAAAAAGTAGTAGTCTTAGCACCATATCAATAAAAAATAGACTTGTTGCGATGGAATGGCCAAAGATAAAGTTATCTGACGCCAAAGTTTTAACATTTAGCAGATTGGAGTTTTTATTCCCCCGTTTCTTCGTGTTTTTAAAAAGAATTCGGGTTCCTCCATTGACCGCTCCTTGAAAAAATATTCATGCCGTACATTCGCCTTTCAAACAAGCCTTGTTTTTTAAAAAGGGCAGCACCATGTCAAAAAAGAAACTACCTAGTCCCGTTCCACAATCGCGAAAGCCATCCAGCGTCCTACGTCCGGCAACCAGGACTCCGCGTAATTATCCCAACGTAAAAGGCGCTATCTGGGTAGGCGTTGCCGCCGCCGCTTTGGGTTTTCTGTTGTATGCCAACACCTTGGGACACCTTTACACCCTCGACGATTTTTCCATCATTAAGTCTAACTGGATCACCAAGGGTGGCCTGAAAAACATTGGGCTCATTTTTTCCACGGAGTATCGTTTTGGGTCCTGGAATAGTGTTGGGTCGCTTTACAGGCCTATACCCCTTACGATGTTTACCCTCGAATGGCAACTTTCGCCAGACAATCCAATGCTTGGCCACGTGTTGAATGCCTTGTTTTATGCCCTTACGGGCTGGGTATTGTGGACTACCTGGCGGCGGATCTTGGTGGCCTATCCACCGGCATTGGTCGCCATTACCGTCCTGGTGTTCATGGCACATCCGGTACATACCGAAGTGGTGGCCAACATCAAAAGCCGCGACGAAATTCTTTCCCTGCTTTTCGGCACACTCACCCTTCGCGCCATCTGGGAATACATCGATAAAGACGAACTCAAATGGCTCATTGCAGCTGTGCTATGCTATACCGTGGCCATGTTTTCCAAAGAAAGTTCGCTCACATTTATGGCCGTTTTCCCTTTGGCCATGTGGTATTTTTCTCCGGCACCTGTGGGTAAAATTGCGAAAACCACGGTAGCTTTATTGGTACCTGCTGTCATTTTTCTATACATCCGAAAGCAGATTCTGGATGCACAGCCCTACCCGGAAACCTATTCCATCCTCGACAATTTTATGGTGGAAACCAAAAACCAAGGGGAGCGATTGGCTTCGGCGTTTATGATGTGCGGGTATTATCTGAAGACCCTCCTGTTCCCTCACCCACTGGTGTGCGACATGGGTTATCCGCAAGTGAAAGTGGTGAATTTTGGTGATTTCAGGGCGCTGGCAGGCTTCTTTGCGTATGCCGGGATGGGCATCTGGGCGGTGCTCAATTTGACCCGCAAGCATATTCTCTCGTTTGCGATTCTGTTTTACCTCGCTACGTTTTCGGTGTTTAGCAACGTTTTAATGCTCATTGGTACTTCTTATGGTGAACGTTTGCTCTACATTCCTTCCTTTGGATTTGCCTTGGCGGTAGGTTGGTTGTTTTGCAAGATCTTTAAAATCAACGATTTAACGGAGGTCTGGAATCCCAACGGAAAAGGCACCGCCTTGTGGATGGCTGTTGGCGTTTTACTTGCAGCATATTCGCTCAAAACAGTGTTCCGTAATGGCGCGTGGTATGATAGTGCCGCGCTTTATGCCGCAGATTTGCCTAATTCGCCCAACTGTGCCAAACTCAACTACCACAATGCCCTCGAAACCGTGCGCATTGGAATGGACGACAAAGAAAGCGTAGTGAAAGACGTGGATCAGGTGCGACGTGGTATTGAATGTTACGATAAGTGCATCCAACTTTACCCAAAATACCACGATGCTTATGGCAGCCGTGGCCTCGCGTATTTCCGGCTGGGTGAAGTGCTTAAAAACCCGGAAGAGCAGCGCGCCGCCTGGGATAAAGCCTTGGAAGACTATCAAGAGTCGCTTAAGTTTAGGTACAACAACTCAGAGGTGCTCTCCAACATGGGCAAAATTTATTTCACCCGTGGGCAGCCCGAGAAAGCCGAAGAAGTGTACCGAAAATCGGTTGAATTCGACCCGCGCTTTGTGGATGGCCGACGCAATCTCGGTGCTGTACTTGCCATGCAAAAGAAGTTCCCACAAGCCATCGAGCAATGGAAAGAGGCGCTTAAATATGCCGACAACAAAAAATCCGGCACGCTCTATTTTTATATCGGATCGGCTTACAAGGATATGGGCAAACCCGAATTGTCGGGCGAGTGGTTTGAGAAGGCGTATGCGGTGGAGCCCTCGTTGAAGAAGTAAATGTAACTGCCTACTCTTTTGCTGTACAGGATGGTACTAAAAGCGGGTTTGTCATGTCGTAGCGGACGGGGGTAAAAGACACAAAACCAAATTGCCCCGGAGTTTTTGAAGGAATTCCCCAAAAAAAATGGGTGTGT
>JBBQLD010000220.1:0-7873 GCA_038327555.1 Chitinophagales bacterium | reverse complement strand
GACCAGATATGCCGACAACTTTTTGCCCATCGGCGAAAATGGCTCGGAATCAGTTTTTGAACTTCAGGCAGTGGCGCTGGAAACACAGCAAGCCGCTGGCCCAGGCTCTTCTCCTTTCAACATGGTGCAGGGTGTGCGTGGCAACCCAAACCTGGGCTGGGGTTTTAACCAGCCTTCAGATAACCTCGTAACTTCTTATGAAAATGGCGACCCACGCCGCGAAGCGACCGTCATCTACGTGGGAGAAATCCTCCCGGACGGCTTGACACAGGTGCAGGACAACATCGAAATCATCAACGAACGCTTCAACCAAAAAGCTTGGGTGCCTGCTCACCCCGGTTTGCAGGACAATGGTCCGGGGAATATTCGGGTCATAAGATATTCAGATATTCTGTTGCTGGCGGCAGAGGCCAAGAATGAGTTGGACAAACCAGCAGAAGCGCTTCCATTACTCAACCAAGTGCGCAAAAGAGCCCGTGGCACCAACGGTTTTATCTTGCCGGATGTGACGGTAACAGATAAGAGTATGCTGCGGGAAAGGATCTACAAAGAACGCCGTGTCGAACTGGCGATGGAACAACAACGCTGGTTTGATCTGGTGCGCTGGGGCCGTGCGGCGGAGGTGATGCAAGCGGTTGGGAAAACAAACTTTACCGCAGGGAAGCACGAATTGCTCCCCATCCCACAAACAGAAATTGATTTGACGGGCGGGCGGATCACGCAGAATCCGATGTATTGATGGAGTATGAAACCTCGTAGGTCTTCGAAGATCTACGAGGTTTAAATTCAAATTACACGGCCAGGTGACTCAAGTCGCCCATCCAATTTTTTACTCAAATATGCTGCGCACGTCAAAATTGTTCTTGTGGATGGTATGAATGGAATATAGCCTGCGTATTACCCAAAAAGAACCGAAATCCATAGCCAATGGGATCATCAGCGACCATGCCAGAGGCGAGAATGGGCAATTGTTTATATGCTTTTATTAAAAAATGAGATAACTGAAAACGGCACTTCTCGCTTCCATTCGTCCCGCTCAATGTGAAAGGCGTGGAATTGGTTGGATGGTATGTTTCCCTCGCATGGGAATACGATGAAGGTATCGTGTACGGGATCAAAGTTATAACACCATTGGCCTTTTTGGCCACTATATCTTCGGTCGAAAATGGCATCTTTCAGCAATTTTTCTGCATCTTCCTTAGAGCATTTCAATTGGGATACTTTCTCCCCAGGTTTTGGCGGATTTGCCTTTGTATGAATGTCTCCGTGTTTTGAAGAGAAGTTGTACTTTCTTCTCGGTAAGATGGTATTTACGAACCTCCATATTTTATCTGGTTCATTGAACACATTTAGGTACAAGGGATGAAAATCTGTGCTTGATCTTGCCCGTAGCAACGATACTTCTGACTCCTTTAAATCAAACGATAGCAATATTTTATGGGTTTTGTGAACAGGAACTGTTGGGAAGGAGACGAGGGGATAGTATTCAATACTCGTGTTTTGGTCGGAGTAATGGATTTTGAAGCAGTACCCATCTTCGTGGTGTGGACGGAAATTCGACAGTAATGTACCCCAGAAGTTTCCTTGACTTTGGGTGAAATATTCATCAAACCCTTCCAGTTCATTTGAAAGCTTTTTTATGTCTCTATGGGCGTACCAAACCTCGGCCCCAGTTTGCTCTGCTACTTCCAATACTGGGCTGATTTTTTTCACAAACCCTTGAAAGTTATTGTCATCAAGGTTGCTGTATTTGAATATGTCAGATCCTATGATAAAGGCAATGTTGTCAACCATATCAAAAGCCCATTAAATATTTTCGATCTATAGTAAACTGGTCGAAGAAACCCTTTGGCGTGTAGCGCACACGTCCACCATCTTCTATGTTTATTTTTTCGGTTTGTGTGGCGGGTTGCATATCATCTTTGGAAAAATGATAGATAGAAACTTTCTCTTTCTGAATGCCACCTTGACCTTCTTCGAATTTTTTACAGTTAACTAAAACACCATTTATGATGTGGTCGCTATGTGTTTCTACGATAATCTGGATGCCTGCTTGGGCAGCTATGCAGATCAATTCAGCGATTTTTGACTGTGCTTGTGGATGCAGGTGTGCTTCTGGGTTTTCGAGAATTAAAAGTGCTCCAGGCTTAGATGATAATACAGCGACTATGAGGGGCAAGACATACGAAAGGCCAAATCCCACGTTTTTTGGAGAATATTCGTCGGTAGGGCCAAAATCTTGCGTATCAAAACTGTACTTGATCTCGTACCCTTCACCAATTTTGACAGGGATTACATTAACATTTTCGCTGACCTCTCGCTCCCAACTTGTTGCCTGACTCAACAAGAAGGGGTCGCTTTCCATTGGGTGACAAAGGGCTGGGTCTACTTTGACGCTTTTGCCGTATTCAAACAAAAACTGCGCGGTCAGTTCTCCTTTCCCTTCCTCAACGGAAAGCTGTTTTTGTATTTGCACGGCGTAGTCGTCCGTGCTGCTCTCGGCCGACCTGTATGCGCTTAAGTAATGGAAATCGTTTGTAAAGAAGGGAAGGTTGGCATTATTTTTTTCAAATTTGGGGCCTTTATTGATTCGTTGCAAGAAATCCAAGTCTTTAGAAACATCAAATCGCCACTGATATTTATGCTTATTATCCTGCATAACAAACTCTATGTCTTGCCCTCCGTTAAGATATGAAACATCTTTTGACTTGCCTAAATTGCACAAGGGAGAATTGAGGCTCAAGACTTCATCGAGCCTGTTTTTCAAAAAGGTCTGACGCATCAATAAAAAAACCTGTATTATGGAAGATTTCCCCACACCATTAGGTCCACAAAGAAGAGTTAGCGCCCCGATTGAAAGGTTAGTGTCTTTATGAGACTTGAAATTTTTGACTTCTAGCGATTTTATCATGTTGAATCGGGTTTATCTTATAAACCTTCTAAAGTATCTTTTATGATTTTTTTGATATCTTTGAAACGTTGATTTACTAAATCTTTTTGTGCCGTCCCTTGCGTTATAGACCTTAAGAATTTTCCGCTTGGGTCGTTGTGAAGTTGTATCAGCTTTTTCCGAAAGGTACCCTTTCGTTTCAACAATAATTTGGCATCATCATCCGACAGTTTGGAGAAGCTGACGCTCAACACCTCAAAAAGTGCTTTGTTTATTGGTTTTCTATCATCGCTAACCGAGAACCGCTTCCTGAATGCGTCGTTCTCAAAGATACCGAACGCCAAATCCATGGCTTTTTTGAAATCATCTTTTAGTTTTTTGATCTTCGCCTTGTCCAGTTTTTTTACAGCAGCCATGCCGTTATTAAGAAAGGAGTCTAAATCAGGCTCATATTGGGTATAAGGGATCAAATAGAAGGCCAAAAAGCGAGTCGCAAAATCTCTATCTTCCATGCGTTCGGGTTTTATCCTCCAATCGGTAGCTGTTGCGAATGCCTTGCCTTCTGGCGTAGCCATCAAATCTTCGAATATCCCATCATAGTTTTTACGTTTTTTAAATTGATTTTTTTCATCCCTTTCTTCGCGACAGCGGACCAGATCTGCCACCAAATCAGAAGCAATACCTTGATTGATGGCATGCCTTATTTCTTGTGGTTTGAGAATGAGACCGCCCTGGTTGATGCGGCTGAAGATATTGTACTTTACAATATCAGGCGTTCCCTTTTCGATAACATAAGCCGTAATTGGGGTTCTTTTGATCCGGGTTTGCAGGGAGCCGGGCAACTGGTCAAATGAATAATCGTGATACTGTTTTAGGAATTCCAAGTTTCCAAGTACCATGTTCTTGTCCAATACGAAGCTTTTTAGCGTGCTAATTCTTTGCAGCCCGTCTACTATTTCCCAGTCATTTTCCTCTTTTTCTGCAAAAAAGAAGGCAGGAAGAGGTAGTTTCATCAAAAGCGATTCGATAAATCTACTCTTTTTTTTATTATCCCAAAGATCTGGGAGCCTTTGAAACTCAGTGTCCAGATGAATCAAGCCGTCTGATAAGCTGTCCAATATTTGCCCAATGTTGATTGGATCGTTTTTGACTTTTATCGAGTTGGGATCAAAAGGGGAATCAATCACAACATTTTCATTTCCACTTTCTACTTCGATTGCGATATCGTCAGTGGACATGAGTTCTATTTCTTGCATAAATTATGAGCAATTTGACGCAAAAGTACTGCAAAAATGTCACATCATGACCATCAACTCCCCTTGATTTTTGAAGTATATTCGAGTTGATTTGCTCGGCTGGGGTCGTGCGGCGGAGGTCATGCAGGCGGTTGGGAAAACGAATTTTATAATTGGGAAACATGAATTGCTCCCAATTCCGCAAACAGAGATTGATTTGACTAGCGGACGGATTGTGCAGAATCCGATGTATAATTGAGGTGTAAAACCTCGAAGGCCTTCGAAGATCTCCGCGGTTTTATGCCTCATTTATACGTTTTAAATGGCCGAGCGATTCAATTCGCTCGGCTATTTTTTTTGTTATTCCAATTCGTCTCTAATTCTCGTCCATTCGTCTAGCCAATCCGGTAGTTGGCAGTTATCGTGCATCCAGATTGTAACCGGAATGTCTTTGGCTGAGTCTAGTGGCAGGGGCACGAAGTCTTTGATAGTTTGGTCAGATTATTTTGAGATGAGACTAGGCGCGACGAAGGATTGTAGCGGGCTCTCCATGACTGAGGCGCAACAAAGTATCAGTTCAAAAGAGTCGAACAAACCGTCAATGACTTCGTGCCCCTACCACTAGGTTCGACATTCTCAGTTTGGATACCACCTGGCCTGACCAAAAAAGAAGCCCGTCGAAAAGTCAAGAAAATCCTAGTTGAAATGTTGACAGATTTTCATGGAAAAGGCAAAGACTCACCTCATTTGTCAAACGTGGTCGGCGACAAATTTGAATTTAATACTGAACTAATCAAGGGACTCGGATTTGATTCTTTGGACTATGTAGAGTTCATTATAAAAGTTGAAAGTGAATTCAATATCACAATTCCAGACAATGACCTTGAAGCATTCAAGACCCCAAACAGCACTATAACCTATGTGTTAAAAAAGGTCAACAAGAACTAACAATTAGCCTATCAACGTGTGAACCATTCCCGCGAACAAAAAATCCGCTCCTCCATCCGTCAGTCGCAGCCCGATTTGACGGTGGTTTTGGAAAATATTTTTGACCCGCTCAACATCAGCGCGGTGTTACGCTCGTGCGATGCCGTAGGCGTGCGTGAGGTGTTCGTGGTGTATACCAAAAAATACCTCGACAAGCGCGGCCTTGTATTGGGGAAACGCACTTCTGGCGGCACCTTCAAATGGATAGACGTTTATGTTTTTGAAGATCTGCAAGAATGTTTCAAAAGGGTACGCGAACGGTACGGTCGTATCCTCGCTACCAGTTTAGGCGAGCGGAGCGAATCACTTTACAGCCTGAATCTTACCCTGCCTACAGCCTTGTTGTTTGGCAATGAAGATGAAGGGGTTAGCCCAGAAGCGATGGCCTTGTGCGATGGCAATTTCACCGTCCCACAAGTCGGTTTTGCCGAAAGCCTGAATATCTCGGTGGCCTGTGCGGTCACCCTTTTTGAAGCAAGGCGCCAACGGGAAGTACAAGGGTTTTATGGGGAGAAAAGCAAGTTTAGTGAAGCAGAACAACAACAACTTTTTGAACGTTGGCAAGCCATGCTGAAAGAAAAATCCTGGCATCAGCAGATGGCCATCGTGGTGGACAAAGATTCCGAGGCTATTTTGCCTGTGTATGTGCAGCGTGACCCTTCAGTGCCTACCAAGCAGCGGATACGTCCTAGCCCAGTGACCAAGTTTGAACTTTAATAAATCTGGAGGATTCCCTTGAGCGCCGAAGCGTAGTTTTGTCCCTCCAATTTTTTAAGCCCAAATCATGCAACTTTCCATAATCATCCCCCTCAAAAACGAGGACGAAAGCCTGCCCCAACTCGAAGCCTGGATTCGCCGCGTGTGCGAGGCCCACCACCTTTCGTACGAAATCATCCTGGTGGACGACGGCAGCACGGATCGTTCTTGGAAAGTGATCAATACACTCAAAGAAAACAACCCATGTGTCCGTGGCATCAAATTCCGGCGCAATTATGGCAAATCCGCGGGCCTTCACACCGGTTTTCAAGCTGCTCATGGCGAAGTGGTCATTACCATGGACGCTGACTTGCAAGACAGTCCCGATGAGATTCCTGAACTCTATCGGATGATCGCCGAGGATGGCTATGACCTGGTAAGCGGTTGGAAAAAAGTGCGCCACGACCCTGTCAGCAAAACCATTCCAACCAAACTTTACAATGCCGTTACCCGATGGATGAGCGGCATTAACCTGCACGATTTCAACTGCGGCCTAAAAGCCTATCGGCTTGATGTGGTGAAAACCATCGAAGTGTACGGTGAAATGCACCGCTACATCCCGGTCATTGCCAAGTGGGCGGGCTTCAGCAAAATTGGCGAAAAAGTAGTAGAGCACCGCCCCCGACAATTCGGGGTCACGAAATTCGGCGGATTTGAGCGCTTTATCAATGGGCCACTGGATTTGATGAGCATCTCCTTTGTGGGCAAATTTGGCAAAAGGCCCATGCACTTTTTCGGCACCTTGGGATTGATTTCATTCATGATAGGTTTCAGCATTTTGGCTTACCTGAGCTTTGCCAAAACGGTTTATCAGGAATATGGCATGGCAGACAGACCCTTGTTTTTCTTTGGAATTTTAGCGCTAGTTATTGGCACCCAGTTATTCCTGACCGGTTTTTTGGCTGAAATGATCAATCGGAATTCGCCCATTCGGAATTCGTATTTGATCGAGAAGGAGATTTGACCATGCTGACAAACAGACAACTAGCCATCACTTTTTTCAGCATCAACAACCATTGTCAATCGCTAAACAGCCGATTACAAGACGGAACCAAAGGTTTACAAGGTAATTGACCAATCATCAGCCATAGTTCACCATCCAAAACTGTAAATCTGTTTTTTCGAGGGGGGATTTTTTTACCCCCCCCTCGAAAAAATAGATTCCCCTGTAAAAATGAACCACCTCGCCCTACCCTCTTTCTCTCCCAACGGCCATTTGCAAGGCGTCATCGAAATACCCGCTGGCACCAATACCAAGTACGAGTACAACAAGCAATTGTTTCAGTTTCAACCCGATATGCGAGCGGGGCAAGTGCGCAGGGTGGATTTTATGTCCTATCCGCTCAACTACGGTTTCATCCCTTCCACACGCATGGACAAAGACCGTGGTGGCGATGGAGACCCGCTGGATGTGCTTTTGTTGTCGGAACATTTATCCACTGGCTCCGTCGTGGAAGTACTCCCGATTGGTTTGCTCCTCCTGGAGGATTTGGGCGAACTTGACCACAAAGTGCTAGCCATCCCGATAGAGGCTTCTAAACGAATCATCCGAGCCATCAATTGGGCAGAATTTCAACGGGATTACAGTGCTATCCGACATATAATTGAACTTTTTTTCCTGTATTACGACGGCCTCGGCACTATGAAAATCATGGGCTGGGCGGATGAAAATGCCGCCATCGAAGAAGTAAAAAAATGGCAGTTGCCTGTCTACCAATAGGCAGGATCGAATAAGGGCAACCATTTTCGCAAAACTGCGTTCTTTTGCGAATCTGCTTTTGCCAACTGACCTGCCATGACCAATACCTTAACACTTTCCCTAAACTTGGAGCCAACCATTGCAGCCGAATTGACGAAATCCTATCGATTTGCTTTTTATCGAAGCATTGAAGCAGCAAGTCGCGACTGGGACCTTGCGGCCCCGACGCAAGATGTTTTCCTTCAACGCCCTTACCTCCGTATCGTGGAGGCCAACCCGCCAGTGGGTATGCGCTTCGGCTACCTT
>JBBQLD010000219.1:0-7921 GCA_038327555.1 Chitinophagales bacterium | reverse complement strand
AAAAATCCTCGGAACAGAGTTCCGAGGTACATAACCTGACGGCTATGGTATCGTGACCAATATCACCAGTTTTGGTGCTTTTGTAGATATTGGGGTGAAAGACAGCGGCTTGGTGCACGTCTCGCAGTTGTCCGACAAGTTTGTGCGCGACCCCATGGAGGTGGTATCGCTGGGTCAGCAGGTGACGGTGCGGGTGGTGGAGGTGGATTTTGGGCGGAAGCGAGTGGCTTTGAGTATGAAGGGGATGTGAGCGACCCGGCTATTACCCCCAGTTTTCGAGCTTTAGGAATGGGTTATTTTTTACCCGTTTCTAAAGCAGAAATTTTCAAAAAAGCCCGAATCTCCGCCAAGTCCCGCTCCATTGCATTCAACCGCGCCTCCTGACTTGCAATTTTTGCCCCTTGCGCTTCAATGACCGCTTGTTGCTCCTGCATGGCTTTGACCAACACGGCAGAAAAACTTTGATAGTTAAGCCCCAGTATTTCCTGCTTATTTTCGTCAATAGTACGTTGTGTAAGCTCCGGGAAAATCGTTTCTACCTCCTGCGCTAAAAACCCAAGGGTGCGTTTTTCCAATGGATCATTGATGTACTTATACGCACATGGCTGCAATTGCAGCACTTTGGAGAGTGTCCCTTGGACGGGTTCGATCTCTAGCTTAAATCTTTTATCTGAAACCTGATATGAACCATTCACGGTCAAAAACGAACCCAGTTGAGCATAGTTACCATTGATACCGTGGTAAAAGCCCAGTGCTCCGTTGCCGAGTATACTAAAGGCCCAATTATGTCCATTAGTGTGCCTTATTTTTAGATTTCTATCTGCATAAACATCTCTTGAATATGCATCACGGGTTTGTATATCTCCATCCGTGAAAATGCCCCAGTTATCGTTTGGATTTCCATCTTTTACATATAGCCCAATATCTGTATTGGCACGGTCTTTCAGGTCAATATAAACCCCATAGTTTTGGCTTATTCCATTCCCGTCTTCCAGGATATCAGCTTCATTGCCGCCCGCCACCACTCGGATTCCTGTTATATCTGAAGCGCCTGCATTGTCGCTGTTAGCGGCCACTTTTAGCCCATTACTTTTACCGCTGGTACTCCGTGACAATAGAACAGCCCCGTCATTTGACGTGCTACCTCCTTTGGACTCCAGTCTCATGCCCAGTACTGCGCCTGCTCCATTGACGCGAACGTCCACGCCCTGCGAAAGCGAAGTTTCGACGCCCAATTGAGCTGCACCCGGGCATAGATTTACATCATTGCTAACCAAAACTTTCTCTTGAGCATCGGGGCTATCGGCTCTTCCACAATTGCTAAAACTACTTCCACCAGAGGAGGCTGGCGTCCACGACACGCCATTCCATTGTAACACCTGATTGGTGGTTGGCGCAGTACTACTCACGGAACGTCCCTGAATTTTCACCACAGTTGCAGCGGCCGCCTGGCCAGATACATCTCCACTTAGGGTCGTAATGCCTGAAGGACCTTGCGGGCCAGCAGCTCCAGTGGCCCCAACAGAGCCTTGGGGGCCTGTTAGACCCATGAGGCCTATCGTACCTGCCGGTCCGGTTACACCAGTCGGTCCCGCTACGCCTTGTGGGCCTGCCGGGCCAGTGACACCCGCAGGGCCAGTCATCCCTTGTGGCCCTTGCGTACCCGCTGGGCCAGCAACACCTTGGGCACCTTGTGCGCCTGTTGGCCCTGGGTCTCCTTTCAAACCCTGTGTACCTGGAGGTCCGCTTGCACCCTGAGCCCCAGCCGGGCCCGCTATACCTTGAGGGCCTTGCGCACCAACCGGGCCTTGTAGACCTGCTGGACCAACTGACCCCGGCACGCCTTGCAAACCCACACCTGTGGTAGGTGTCCAAGACGTCCCATTCCAATTCAGCACTTGTCCGGGCAGTGCACCTAGATCCGCTAGATTTTGTGCCACCAAAGCCCGGCTACTTTGAGCAGCATAAAGCGAGTACGGTACAGATTGTAATTCCATGCTCCCTATTTCCTCAAAAACGCTAGGCGTAGTTTCTTGTGCAATAATCAACAATTTGGCCCCAGTACCCCAGTCTACACCTTGAAAACTGCCTTGTTGCACTACACCATGTCCGATAACGAAGTTGATCAGGCCGAAACTATTGGTCGTATTTACTTGTCGCTCCTGATAGACAATTACCCCATTGTCTTTGATACTAAAAAGCATCGAAACGTTCTGCATGGATAGCGGATCGCCCATGGCATTACGAACAATAGACTGATAATTAATGCCTTGAGGCACATTTTGCGCTTTCAATGCTTGAGTAAAGCAGGCAAGCAATGCAAATACTAAAAGTAAAATTCCTTTCATCTTAGAAAATTTCAGAAATGAGAAACTAGAGTCGGGTGTTTGCTCGACTGAATTGAAAAAAAAAGAAGAAGGCAGGAAAAAGTATTTTTGGTGGGCCATCTGTAGCAATTGATGGCCTGGATTATTGCTCAAGGATTAAGGCAAACAAAGGTAGTTTTCTACAGCGGACTAAGGCAAAACCATTTTTACAGGAATGCCCTTTGCCAATCAGGAATTCCCCGTCTATTAACAGAAGACAAGTCTAAAACTCGACCCAAAACCCAAATCTAACGCCATATTTAGCCGCACCTGGATGCTCTAGATAATTGAAGCGCCGAATCAAATCGACCCGAAATACTTTGAAAACATTGGTAATGCCTACACTGGCTTCCATATAAGGTTGATTTTCCAGAGTATAGGTTATAGGGGTTCCATCGGGGAATTTGGGAAATTGGAGCAATCCGGAATTCTCACTCGGCCGATTTTTGGCCGATACCTGGCCGTAAAGCATTTTAAAGGAGCAAGCTTCACGCCATTTAAGCTTTCGAATCAAGGGGATTTTATTGAAGAAAAAGCCGCTGAAATAATGCTCCACCATCACTGTAGCGTATCGGTCACTGACAAACTCCATGAAGTTCATCAGGTTATATGAAAACTGTTGTGTGATAAAGGTCTGATTGCCTCTGTGAATCGTTAAAAGTGGAAACGGAACCTTTCCAAATACACCACCTGCTTCCAGGTATACTTTGTTGTAGCCAAATGGAGGCGTGTTTGAGTATTTGTAAAGACTTAGCACCAATTCATTGTAATTATATTGCCCGTCCGCAATTCCTTTGAACCCTTTAGAATAGCGCAGGGCGGCAGTATAGTTGAAATCCACAATCGAACGGGTTGTGCCACCCTGGTAAAAGGTTTCACCAGGTGAATAGCGCAATTGCACAAATGCCGCAGTGGCGAGCACGGGATCTTGAATCGGTAGCCCTCCCGATGCTGGCTCAAAAAAGAGTACTCCAGCCGGGCGGAATTGACGGTTTTCGCCGCCAACCATGAAAGAAAAGTGATTCTTAAATTCGCGTTCATACTGTACATTGAAACGGTCGTAGTAAAAAAACTTATCGTTCGCACCGCGCACTACAGAGTTCGCCAGGTTGGCGTTTGGACTCGCTTGGAAGTTTTGGACCGGGAGCAATACATCATGTAAGTAATTGATGCGCAGTAGGTGGTTAGGAAATTTGTTATATTCCGTTCCTTTTAAGGCATATACTCCACCAATACTATATTTCCAACGCAAATCGCGCAAACCATAGCCAGCCCAACCCTCTACACGCCATATTTTACTCATTTTAGGCCCCGTACGACCACCAAAGCGTAGCCGTGTACCTTCTACCCCATTGAAGGAGAAAAAGGAGTTCATTGGACCAATCTGAAATTTACCCACATCAGCATAGGCGCCAATCAAGGCATAGCCAACCTTGGTTACTACTTTATAAAACCGTGTATTGCGTAGGCTGTCCAGATTTTTGTACGTAGCCACTTCGGCTGCATTGAGTGGGGCGGGGCGAGTGGTATCCCAGTATTTATTATCTACCACCTTAGCGGCAGTGGGCAAGGTTATGATTTCTGAAACTTTGCCCGCAAATAAGGAGTCGGTAAGTACGGGATTTATCTGTGTATTTCGGTGCGTCACAAGGCGTTGCGCGACCATACCAGCCCCTCTTTTATTGATTCCAAAGTGCATTCTATAGTCCTCCGTACCCATCACCCATTTGCCTGAGGGCAGGAGTTGAAAATCTTGCTCCACCACCAGTTCTTTCACCCAGTTGAGATTGATATTTGGGTTGATAGAAAAGTTGATTCGAGTCACGGCATAGGTACTATCCAACGCGATGTAGAGATCGCCCTGGAGCAGCATATCCAATTTGTTTTTGGGATAAAACTCAAGCCGAATGACTTTTTTACCCGACTCTACTATGGTATCTGCGGAATAATATCGGTAAAACAAGGGTGCATTTTTAGCAATCGGGCTCATAAATTGGTCAGAAAGCATCTCCACATAATTGTCGTAGATATCCACATCCTGGTACAAGTATTGCAAACTTTTGTCCAGCCCGTCATCGTCAACCATTTCGCCAAAACGTACTGATTTTGATGCTTTTATGTATTTTTTCCACTGCTTTGGATTTGACCTTCGGTAATAATCCATCACGTTTTCCTGCAAAAAAACTGGCGTTACCGGGAGGCCGCCAAGTTTGCTGGTGTCAACGTTTTCCAGCACAAAACGCATTGGCCTCAAAAACCGGCTGGATTTCAGTTTAGTATTAAGATTGCTGACACCCAAAAAAATCTTCTCGTATTGCTCATCCTGATACGTTGCTAAATCTGCAATATGGTTTTTGTCGCGGTTTGCAATGACCAGTTCGATGAGGTCGACTACCGGATTGTCTTTCCGTTTATACCTTTTAGCTTTCACGGTTACTTCTTCCAACTGGGTTGCAGCGGGTTTGAGCACCACATCGATGGTTTGCTCTTCCCCAGTTTTTACAGGCAAAACCTGGGTGATATAGCCAAGATAGTTGAATTGAAGTTTGGTGATTTTTTGCTCCGTTCGGAGCAGGTAAAACCCGTTTTCATCCGTCCGCGTACCCGCTGCAAAGCCTGGGGCTGCAACACTCACAAAAGCCAGCCCTTCCTTGGTATCTGCATCTGTGATCTTTCCTTTTACAAGGGTCAAAGTTGCCTTCTGAGATAAAATTGGGGAAGAAGGTATGAATAAAAATAAAGCGAAAATCGCCCAATAGTTGGAGCGCATGTGGAGTAGTTTATTTTGCGAACTGCAAAGATGCTCAAAATCACGGTAGAAAGTGCACAAATCTCCGCGTTCTCCACTGTATTTAACAGATAAATAAGCCCTTTTGCTGCTAGCAACTAAATTTCTCCAAGTATAAACTTGCGCACCATATTCAGGGCATAGACCCCGGTTAGCTGAATATTTTTAGCCCGATCCCTTCCAAAAATGTATTTAGCAACCAGCGTTCGTTGACTATCGCTTACCGCCATCCATACCAGGCCCACGGGTTTGTCTGGCATACCACCTCCAGGGCCAGCTATACCCGAAATAGCCAGCGAAATATCCACCCCAAGCGTACTCCGCGCTCCTTCTGCCATTTCGCGCACCGCCTCAGCGCTCACCGCACCAAACGTTGCGAGGGTGGAAGATTTTACCCCCAGTAATTTTTCTTTCATCTCGTAAGAATAACTCACCACCGAGCCAGGAAAATAATCCGAAGAACCAGGCACCAAAGTGATCAGATGCGCAACATAGCCTCCTGTGCAACTTTCCGCCGTACCAAACTGCTTGCTATGAGCTCGGAGCAGTTTACCCAGCACCGCTTGCAGGGTGTCTTCTTCTTCTCCAAAAACCAAATCGGGAATTATCGCGTATAACTCGGCTTTTTTAGCATCCAATTCCTCCGCTAATCTGGCGTCTGCATCAGGCGTAATTGCTCCAGGCCAATTGCCCGTAAGGCGTAAGCGGACTTGACCCAGGGAGGGCAAATAGGCTAGTTTGAGGTGCGCCGGTAGACTGTCCTCGAAAGCTTCAATACGTCTGGCAATCACACTTTCGCCTTCACACGCCGTCTGCAACGTGCGGTGGGCAATAGGACGACTAACAAATTGAGCTTTCAAACGGGGCAATACCTCATGCGTCATCAGATATTCCATCTCAAAGGGCACACCGGGCAAGGAAATGAAGACTTTACCTTCGCGCTCAAACCACATTCCGGAAGCCGTACCAACTTTATTCGGAAGTACCACGGCTTTATCCGGCAACATGGCTTGGCTGCGCACCATTTCGACCGGGACTTGTCGGCCAATTTTTTGAAAATAGCCAGCGATTTGGTCGTACACCTCTTGATGAAAAACTAGTTGACAATCAAACATATCCACGAGAGTAGACTTGGTAATGTCGTCTTTAGTAGGGCCAAGTCCGCCAGTCATAATCACGATTTGAGCCGTGGTGGCTGCGTGTTCGATTCCAGCGATAATAGCTTGCCGGGTATCGCGCACGCTGCTTTTCCCAAGCACAGAGATGCCTCCTAAATTGAGCTGGCGACTCATCCAGGCCGAATTGGTGTCTACAATTTGGCCAATGAGAATTTCATCGCCGATGGTGAGCAGGTGTACGGTCATGTGCCTATAGAAACTAGTGGAGTGGTGTTTAGTGCATTACAAATTGTCGCAAAAAATATCCATAATTCATTTCTGTCAATTCAAAGCGATCATTTGTAACGTACCCTTATAAATCAAATAATTTATAATTGCTGATTACATGATTTTTGATTTTTGATGGGGGTGAAATGGCTTGATATTCGTCAAAATCAATTGAAAATGACCCCAAAGTAGTAGAATATCAGCGCATTCAGTTTGCTCCGCGAATCATGGATATACCCACAAAACCCAGGCTCAGCGCCCTCCATCAAAAATCTTAAATCATGTAATCGGCAATCTTAAATGATGATTGGAAAATCTTGACAGGGGGTTTCGGGGGGCAATATCCGACCTATCTGCAAATCCAATCCTAGTTCCAGTAATTTTCGTTGAGGAACAAGTTATTATTTACCCGTTCCCTAAGCAGCCACCTAACCAAATGCCTTTTCACGGATCGTCTTCACCTTTCCTCCAAAATAAAACTGGAAGGGAAGCAGCAGGAGCGTGGGGCCAAACCATTGTGCCCACCAGGGCAGGAATTCAGGCGCAACATTTACCGTAAAAGCGGTAGTAGAAGCCGTGAACGCACCTAACATAGTACTTAAGTGCAGCCGCATCCAGTCGAGCTTGTGAAGTATTTCCGGGTTGTTGAAAATCTTCCAATTCTTCCAGGTATCGATCGCGCTCCCAGTGCCAAATACCCCGAAAAGAATGGGGAAAGCGATCATCGTTCCTGCTGCAAAATGCCAGGCAGACATACTGAGCATAAACACCGCGTTCAGCCCTAGAAGAATGGTGTACGCCCAATCAAACGAGCTGACTTTGCCCCCTTTCATCAAAAATATGCTGCGCACACCCCTGAAAATGCCAGCTAACACCAGAAGGGAGATGCCTAAAAGGAACTGTAAAAATACTTTTTCAGGCTGTTTAAGAAACATAAAAATGGCTGAGGTCGCTACAATTAGCATGGCGTAGAAAAATACTTTGCCCACAATGCGGTGCTTGCGTGGATCGCGGAAATTGTAAAAGATAGCAATTGGCCCCGTGACCAGGGTGGATGCACCTGCGATGACGTGGATACTTAGAATAATTTGTACAAGAATTTCAAACATGGTTGTTTTATTTTTTTATTGGGACAAAGGAATACCCAAAAAAAACATCCCAAAACAAAGAGGGGCAAGCCGCAAATCTTTGGGGCGAAAAGCAAAGTTTGGGGACAGAATGCATGTTTTTGGGGCGAATTGCACTAGTGGCAGGGGCACGAAGTCTTTGATAGTTTGGTCAGATTATTTTGAGATGAGACTAGGCGCGACGAAGGATTGTAGCGGGCTCTCCATGACTGAGGCGCAACAAAGTATCAGTTCAAAAGAGTCGAACAAACCGTC
>JBBQLD010000218.1:0-7984 GCA_038327555.1 Chitinophagales bacterium | reverse complement strand
CTGCTGTATTTATGCTTTTCGGAAGCCTTTTTCAGCAGGTACTTATGCAGATTTAGCGCTTTGGGGCATTCAGTTTAAAATCGTTTTAGTGACCGCCCAGGTAGCAGGGTATGCTTTATCCAAATTCTTTGGTATTCGAATTATTTCGAGCATGACCCCAGAACGGCGCAGCGCCTATTTAATAGGTCTGGTGGGGATTGCGATGGTGTCTTTGTTGGGTTTTGCTGTTACGCCGTTTCCCTGGAATGCCGCCTGGATGTTTGTAAATGGAATGCCTTTGGGAATGGCTTGGGGCTTAATTTTTAGTTACTTAGAAGGTCGACGAGTCACGGAGGCTTTAGCGGCTATGCTGTGTGCTAACTTCATTATCTCTTCGGGTTTTGTAAAGACAACTGGGAAATGGCTGCTCAATTCACACGGGGTAAGTGAAATGTGGATGCCTTTTACGGTGGCCGTGATGTTCCTGCCGGCACTGCTTGTTTGCATTTGGGTTTTGGCGCATTTGCCGCCGCCTTCTGAAGCAGATATGGCACAAAGAACGCCTCGTTCCAGCATGAGCTCCCAGGATCGCAAGGCATTGTTTCTGCGGTATGCTCCCGGCTTGGTTTTGTTGATCGCTTGTTACCTGGTATTGACCATTGTTCGCGATGTGCGCGACAATTTCGCTGTAGAAATTTGGGATGAGCTGGGTTTCAAAGGCCAAGCTTCCATTTTGACCACTGCAGAAATCCCGGTGGCCATTTTTTCGCTTTTATCGGTGGGTGCTATGATGTTTGTTAAAGACAATTTTAAAGCATTATGGCTAAATCACGGGCTCGCAGTGTTCGGTGCGCTACTTTTATTTGGCAGCACATTTCTATTTCAGCGGGGCCTGATTTCTCCAGTGATTTGGATGGTTTCCTCCGGTTTTGGCCTGTTTCTACCCTATATTTTGTTCAATGGTGTGCTGTTCGATCGGCTCATGGCGAGCTTCCGGGAACGAGGCAATGCTGGCTTTCTAATGTACCTAGCCGATTCTATTGGCTACCTTGGCAGCGTAGCCGTATTGATCTGGCGTAATTTCGGCACCGGAGAGATGAGTTGGCTGGTGTTTTACACCAAACTATGCAATGTAGGGGCAGGACTGGTTTTAGTATTCGCAGCAGCCTCTTATTGGTATTTTTTTAGAAAAAAAGAGGCGATTTCTCCTCAAATCTCCACTACAATTAACGCCTATCCATAATATTATGATTGACCATAAATTCGACGTAGCCGTCATCGGTGCAGGCATTGTAGGCCTGGCAACAGCTTATGCAGCAGCCTGTAAGGGGCTTAAAACCATTGTGTTTGAGCGAAATCCAAGGGCGATAGGTGCTTCTGTTCGCAACTTCGGCCTTGTGTGGCCTATCGGTCAGCCCGCCGGCCCAATGCTTGACCGGGCCCTACATAGCCGAGAAATTTGGCTGGATATTGCGGCAGAAAGTGCGGTGCAAGTGAAGCAAAACGGCTCGCTTCAACTGGCTTATCATGAAGACGAGGTGGCCGTTTTGAACGATTTTTTTAAACATGCCGAAAGCGCAGGGTATCAGGTCAAAATGCTGACCCCAAACCAAGTAGCGGCACACAGCCCTGCTGTAAAAACGAAAGGTTTAAAAGCCGGACTGTGGAGCGCTACAGAATGCACGGTATCGCCCCGGCAGGCCATACCACAATTGGCAGAATATCTTGAAAAAGAGCTGGATGTGATCTTTCGTTTTGGCTCGGCGATTACGCACGTAGATACCGGAATACTCTCCGATTTTTATGACATCTGGCAGGCAGAGCGCATTTTTGTGTGCTCTGGAGCAGATTTTGAAACCCTGTATCCGCGCATTTTCCGCGAAAGTGGCATCACAAAATGCAAATTACAAATGCTCCGAACAGGCCCTCAGGCCCCAGATTGGCAGCTTGGGCCCTCGCTTTGTGCAGGGCTGACTTTGTTGCATTACAGCTCGTTCGCACATTTGAAAAGTCTTGCACCAGTACGCGAGCGCTATAACCTGGAAAATCCTGACTTTGAACGATACGGCGTTCATGTATTGGTGTCGCAAAATCATAGCGGCGAAATCATCCTGGGGGATAGCCATGAATATGGGTGGGAGGTGTCACCATTCGATAGCGAGGAGATTAATCGATTGATTTTGAGCTATTTAAAAACATTTGCACAGTTTCCGGATGCGGCTATTGCGGAAACCTGGCATGGGGTTTATCCAAAATTGCCAGGCAAAACAGACTTCGTGACCGAAGCCGAACCAGACGTTTGGATCGTAAATGGTTTGAGTGGTGCAGGTATGACTATGAGCTTTGGGTTGGCGTCGGAACTGGTTTAATTTAAACCAAAGTGCCCTTGCCGTGTTTAGAAAGTACAAAACACGCTCTAATCATGCACTTCAAAATTGTACTTCCCCTGGCAATCATCCTTTTTGTTACTTGCTTAACGGCTTGCTTTAATGCAAACCAGGTCGCTGTTCGCCCAGTGGAAGTGCCAAGCACTAAAAATATGACTTCATCATTTTTTCAATTTACGGTTAATTCTCTGGATGGGAAACCAGTGTCGTTAGAACAATTTCGCGGCAAAAAAATTATCGTTTTAAATGTGGCTTCCAAATGTGGCTACACCCCACAGTATGCTGATTGGGAAAAATATTACACTGAAAACAAAGAAAATGTAGTTGTACTTGGCTTTCCGGCGAATGATTTTATGAGCCAGGAGCCTGGTTCATCAGACGATATCGCTGCGTTTTGTGAGAAGAACTATGGTGTCACGTTTCCTATGTTTGACAAAGTTCATGTAAAGGGCGACGATATAGCTCCGCTTTACCGTTGGTTAACCGATCCTGCCCAGAATGGTTGGAATAGCCAGGAACCGAGTTGGAATTTCTGCAAATATCTGATCAATGAGCAGGGTGAACTCACGCATTTCTTCGCATCCAAAGTTAAGCCGGATAGTCCTGAATTTTTAAGCGCGCTGGCCGGAAAATAAGAAACAGTGCTTAGTACCGATGTAATAACACCCTCCTCCAAATCATGAGGTTGTTATTACATCGGTATCTACCGCTGCATTGGACTTTTCTGCCATTGCAGCGTTAAGCGCATGTAGGCTCAATTTCTATCCCGAAGGAAATCTTCTACATTATCCAATTTCGGCGATTCTAACAGCGATTTCCAATCGAACTTTGCATCAAAAGGGGTAAGCAATTTTTGAGGGTCCAGCACACGGAAGTCTACAGGCAATGCTGAATAGGGTGTAAAATCAGCCTCATTGGTGAATAAATCACTGAAATCACTGGCTGCAGCATCATATTGATTGAGGTATGGCACCTCAAAAATATTCCAGAAGGTTTTGAAAATGCTCCCAAAGCTGGTATGCGCGTGACTCACGTGGTTCCTTTTCGCATACGGGGAAACAACCATCAACACACTTCGGTGGGCATCTACATGGTCTTGCCCGTCTTGAGCATCATCTTCGGTAATGACGATGGCCATTTCTTTCCAGTAAGGGGTATGCGATAAAAACTCGATCACGCGCCCTAAGGCGAGGTCATTGTCTGCCATATAACTTTCTTTGTATGGATATCCGGCCTCTGGACGCTCCCCGGCTCCATGATCTTGTGGCAACATCAGGGTGATGACCTGTGGCATTTTTTCCTTGCCGGACAACCATTTTTCCTGAAACTCCTGCATGAATACCTCCGCCCGGAACTGATCTGGAATGGCCATATTAAAGGTCGCGTACTTTTCAGATGATCTGCTGAATAATGGCCCTGGGATTGGGAAATTGACCAATACCTTTTGGCCGAAGTATTTCATGGTAGAATCTGTAAAATTTGAGCCCATTTCGGTTCCAAAGCCGAAGTTGTAAAACGACATTTTGTTGCGTTCCAGATGATCCCAGAGCGAACCAGCTTCGTTATAATCTTCCGGAAAAATTGCACCTGCTCCGCCAGTCCAGGCATATTGCCCCTTGGCTTTGCTTTTGGCTTTTACGTCCCGATGTCCACCATATTCAGCAGATACATTGGTTTCCATCCACTCGTTGGGATAGGTATTCACCAGCCAGCGATGGCCGTCAGCCGAGTGGTCACTGTCTACATAAAAGTTGTCTGAAATGCCAAAACGCTGCGCTAAAGCGAGGTGGTTGGGCATGATCGTAGCCTTTTCTACGCTGGCAGTTTTGGCTTTGTTGTTGAAAGAACGCTCAAAACCATAACGGGCGATTTCAGGGTCTCCCTTACCTTTTTTGACCTGACCAAACACCTCATCGTAGGTGCGGTTTTCTTTGGAAATGAAAACGATGTGTTTGATGGGGCTTTTCTGTTGTCCGGGGAATTGTGGGATAGGGTTATTGGGAAGTGAAGTAGAACCCCCACTTGCCTGGAGTCGAAAATTATTGTCCAAAACCTGTTGGGTCCATTTCGGCAAATCAGCGTCGGCGGGGATATCCAGCATGGTTACGGAGCCGTGCATCAGATTGCCAATATAATTGCCTTCAGGGCCTTCTTTAAAGGTAAATCCTCCATTGGGCCCGCTGCCATATCCTTTAGCGTTGGCTACGATGAGCTTTTTACCGTCAGGCGAAACGGCCAGTTTAGATGGAAACCAACCGACCGGCAGGTGGCCGAGTACTACAGCGGCTCCTTTTGGATTCGACTTTAAAGCAGCAACGGAAGCTGCAGTTACATCAATCACGGCCACCGCATTGATCCCAGCTTCAGCGACATATAAACGCTTTTTATCCGGAGAAAGCGCCAATCCAAATGGGATCACGCCTCTATGTTTTGACAGTTCTGGAAGTGGTTTTAGGAAGATGTTCTGCACCACCTTTCCTTGTAACGGGTCAATCACCGAAACGCAGTCGTTGTTGCCATTACTCACAAATACAAACTGATCTGTTGCGACCAAAGAATTTGGACTAGCGCCGCCTACTGCCGGAATACCTTCGATTTTTTCGCCCACTAAAAAGCCCGTTTTGATTTTATGGGTCACTTTTGGGGTATTTCCTGCAACATCTATCGCCCAAACAGAAAACGATTCAGGGGCGTTTGGATCACCAAGTGCTGGCACGTCAAGGCCGTCTTTTTTGTATCCTTGACGCATTTCTTTGGAACCGAAAGCTGAAGTGGGAAAATCCGCAGCAGTTCCTTTCAAATCGTTTTCTTTCAGGTTACTGAGCGGACTATATTCAAACATTCCAACATTGGCCACATAAACCGTTTTCTCATCAGGAGACAAGGTCACACCAAATGGATACCGGCCCACCGGGATGTAATGCTTCACCTTACGGGTGCGGGTATCCGCTACCAGGAGCCTGAAATTACTCTGATCACAGATGTAGAGCGTATGGCCATTACGGGTAAGTACAAGGTCGCCGAGATAACCGTCAGGGTTGTCTGGTTGAGCGCATAAGATAGAATCCAGTTTAGCACCTGTCTTCAGGTCATAGCGAAAGAGCTTATTGGATTGCCCGCCAGCCACCCATACCGAGCGGTTGTCTGAAGTAATGGCTAGCCCCATAAATACGTCTTCCAACAGATTTGGATCATTCTGGGCACCTTCTGGCACCTGACGTACTTTTGGCTGGCCGCTGTTTGGATTGTCCAGAATTGTGATGGAAAACGGACGGTTACCAGAATTTGCAGTAACCGCAACTGAGCCATCTGGCGAAAGCACTAAACCATAAGGGTGTGGAGCAATACGAACCGTGTTGCCCATGGGCTTCACTATACGACCATTGGGGATGATGGATTCGCCAGCAGTATTGATCTGGCAGTAGCGGTCGCCAGATGGCGAAGCGACAATCCATTTGCTGCTCGTATTTTGAGTGTTTTTGGGTGTTTGGCAGGCTGCCCAAAGCAGCGTAACCGTCAGGAATAGAGAAATAGGTGCTTTCATGGATGCTGTTTGAGCGCGAAGGTCGGTAGGGTAGGGGCTTGAACCAATAATTTCAAATGAAGTGATTGTGAAGTATTTAGAAAGGCGCAAAAAGCCCCCGATCGTTGCAAAGTGATCGGGAGCATAGGAGGATTGTGAGGAGCAACAAGAAAAATTGTTTCATAGCTAATAGTTGAAAATGTGAATTAATACTTGGCAGAGACGGTATCCATAAATCTGATGTTACACTACAGCTCAATCTCGCCCAAATTTAACGCTTGCGCTACCATAATGTCGCCGCGATGCGGCTTTTATTCCCAAGTTTTCGTTTTGATGGAGGTTTCGACAATTAATTTTAGCTTAATCTAGCCAGCTTTACCTTCGCTAAAAATGAGCTGCTATGCACGTGTTTACCCTTAGATTTACCTTTTTTTTTATTTTCTCGATCTGTATTCAAGCCATTGATGCTCAATCACCTGTTGATACAAATCGTACCCTAATCGAATTGGTTGTCACCGCCCAAAGAGCTGCTGTGCCTCGTTTCAATACTCCAGAAGCGATTGAGTTGCAAGCCGCAAAAATCATTCGTTCGAGGCAGTTTCGTACCGCACCGGAAGCCTTGGCTGCTATTCCCGGAATTTTTGTACAAAAAACCAATCATGGCGGCGGATCTCCGTTCATACGTGGCCTAACGGGAAATCAAACCCTTTTGCTGATTGATGGCATTCGGCTTAGCAATGCAACTTTTCGCTTCGGTCCGAATCAGTATTTCAATACGATTGACCTGTTTTCACTCGAAAAAATTGAAGCCCTGCATGGCAGTGGTTCTGTACAATACGGCTCGGATGCCTTGGGCGGCACGGTTCAAGCTTTTAGTAAAGACTTGGATTTTTCTGAAAAGTCCGATTTTGGTGGTGCCGTTCTGTTGCGGGGTGCTTCGCAAGGCATGGAACAGACTGCACGAGTCGAGTTGCAACACAGCACTCGAAGTACTGCATTTGCAGGCGGATTCACCTGGCGCAATTTCGGCGACTTGGTGGGTGGAGATACCACCGGGCGCCAAGCGCCGAGCGGCTACCGTGAATTGAACTTTGATTTGAAAGGCAAAATTGCCCTTTCGCGCCGTGCAACACTCACTTTGTTACACCAAAACGTGCGGCAAAATGAAGTCCCCGTTTTTCACAAGGTCCGACTGGAAAATTTCGCAGTCAATCAATTCAAGCCGCAGCGCCGGGTGCTGAGTTATGCAAGACTGGAACAAAACCTGAATCGCGGGATCTGGAAATCCCTAAGTGTCACCACTTCAGTACATCAAACCGCGGAGGGGCGAGAAAGCCGTAAAAACGGATCGACTGTACTCCGTTACGAAAACGATCAAGTGCGTTCTCTTGGTGCTATTGCGCAGATTACCAATGGATTCGGCAAATCTTGGTCGGCGAATAGTGGGGTAGAGGTTTACCATGATTTGGTAAATAGCACACGGGTTGACACGGACGAAAAAACGGGTGTGGCGGCTTCGAAACGTGGCTTATACCCGAATAGCGCAACAATGATGAGTATGGCCGCGTTTTCCTTGCATGAGTTAGATTGGCAAAAATGGCATTTCACGGCTGGCCTTCGCTGGAATACTTTTGTCGTAAAGGTGAAGGATGAAGCCATTGGGACAGCTCGTTTGATGCCCTCGGCTTTGGTTGGAAATGCGGCTGTGTTACGCAAATTGGGTCGGCACTCTAATTTGTTTGCCTCCGTCAACTCTGGCTTTCGTACGCCCAATATTGATGACCTTGGCACTTTGGGGATTGTAGATTTTCGTTTTGAAACGCCTAATTATGGCTTAAAACCAGAACGTTCAATCAATTATCAGATTGGGTATAAGTTGCAGACAGACAAGCTTCAAGGCGAACTTTATGTCTACCGAAATGAGCTACGCAACTTAATTACGCGCGTCAAACAGGATACCCAAATGATGCAGGGTTATCCGCTTTATCAGAAAGAAAATGCTGGTCGAGCCTATGTACAGGGTATCGAAATGGCCTGGGTTTATGCTTTTGCGAGAAACTGGTCTGCACAAGGATCAATGACGTATACTTATGGT
>JBBQLD010000217.1:0-8005 GCA_038327555.1 Chitinophagales bacterium | reverse complement strand
ACGCCGTCCAAATAATCATTTGGCGTGTATGCCACCCTTCCAGCCAATCCCAGGGTAAATTTATTGCTGATTCGGAAGCGGAAACCAAGTTCCATCGGGATGCTAAGGGATGACCTGGTGGCATCATCTATGTCTTGTTGGATGAGCATTGCAGCCGTACCACCGTCCGTATCTGCATGATTCCAATCGTTTTTAGGCTTGAAAAAAGCACCTCCAATTCCAATGGCAGCATAGGGTGCCACAAGTCGGCGGGTTTTTAGCCGTCCTTTTTCACCAGTTTTGATAGACTTATAAAGCCCGAAAGGATAGATCTCGCCTTTGAGGGAAAGTTCTACTAAAGGGCTTTCGAACATAAAGCCGCGTGCCTGCCGCCAATCAGTTTCCTTAAAATTCTGATCCTTTCCCGAAAGGCCCGTGTAAAGCAATCCTAAGGAGGCTGAGAAATGATTGCTCACATTATGCCGAATATGGGCTGATATTGAAGGGTTTATAGCAATTTTTTGAAGGTTTTCCAAGGATTCTTGAAGGTCTCCTTCATAAGCTCCCAAGCCTATTCCACCTCCAAATTCCCAAGGGTGTGGCATTTGGGCGCTGGCAAAAAGTGGAAAGCAAAAAGCTAAAACATAGCGTATTAAGTTTCTCAAAGTGTGATCGGTTTAGGAAATGAAGGTATGCTGTGTTCTGATATTGATTATTATAAATTTTGACAAATGCCCCCACGTTTGTCATCTATCCGTCAAATCAAAAACTCTGCCAATTTGTTCACCGAGACCTCATTTTCGCTGCTAGAATACACCTTGTATTCCAACCGCGTTCCAAAGTGCCCTTACTGCGCCACATTTTCCCACCGGGTGATACTTGAAGCACATTGATCTCCACTTTTTACCACAGATTATGTAAATTGAAAGTGTTTGGAATGATTTGCATTTAACTTCTAGCTTTTTAACGCAAAAATGACCTTTATTTAGCCTTGTCATTAAGGTTAGCGCTACTTATTTATTACTTTTTAGTTGATCAAGGTAAATTTTTGTCAATTTTTTTATTCAAATGTATTTTCTTAAATCATTGTAATTCAGTACTTTAAAAATATATATAAAAAAAATTTTCAAAAAAAATCATTGTTTGTGTCGTTTTGTGGGAAAATATGGAAACTATACCTACTTTTGCCTCTGTGAATTGGTGGCCGATCCCACATTTGTCCCGACTCATACTTAGCAGATTTACAGTCCCACACTACAATGCAACTCATCGGTGAATATCCGGTGTCCCTTGACGACAAGGGCCGCTTGCGCTTACCAACCGCGCTGCTCCGCCAGTTACCTGCTTTAATCGCAGGATCCAATGGCGAGGGTGCGGGATATGAATTTGTAGTAAACCGGGGGTTTGAGAAGTGTCTCACACTTTACCCCAAACCGGTCTGGGACGGCATCGCTGCTAAGTTGAGCCGTCTCAATAGTTTCAATGACCGGAACCGCGCCTTTGTACGCTCCTTTCACTACGGAGCGTATCCACTTACTACCGACAGCGCGGACAGAATCCTGTTGCAGAAGCCTTTGATGGATTATGCGGGCATCACCAAAGACGCAGTACTGCTTGCTATGAACGGCAAGATTGAAATCTGGTCGCCAGAGCAGTACACATCCACAGCCGCTTTTGATCCGAATGAATTTGCCGATTTGGCAAATGACGTGATGGGCGGGGATATAGCAGAGTGATAAGTGGTGAGTGATAAGTGGTAAGTGGCGAGTGTGGCATATTGCGGCACTTGAGCTTATACACAAACACTAACACTTAACACTTAACACTAAAAAAAATGGTGTATCACGAGTCCGTTCTACTACACGAAAGCATTGATTTACTGGGGGTCAAGCCCGCCGGTATTTATGTTGATGCAACGTTTGGCGGTGGTGGTCACTCCAAGTTGATCCTTGAAAAAATGGGCGGGAAAGGCCGCTTGTTTGCCTTCGATCAAGACGAAGATGCTAAACGGAACACTGAACAGCAGGAATTTTCAGCCAACCCGGATTTCATTTTCATTCCATCGAATTTCAGGCATTTGAAACGACAATTGCGTGCAGAAGGCGTCCGTGCAGGAACCGTAAATGGTATTCTTGCCGATCTCGGCGTGAGTAGCCATCAGCTTGATACGGCGGAGCGCGGGTTTTCCTACCGCTTCGAAGCAGACCTGGACATGCGAATGAGCCGCCTCGATGGAGAAACTGCCGCCGATTTGCTCAATACCCGCAGTGCAGAAGAATTGCAGCGGATTTTCAGTGAACTCGGAGAAGTACGTAATTCGAAAACCTTGGCGCAGGCAGTGGTGCTAGAACGCGAAAGAAAGCGATTCCGCACCACTGGAGACTTGCTGGAATTGTGCAGCAAAAACCTGATGGGCGAGCGGATGCGGTATTTCTCTCAGGTGTTTCAAGCATTACGCATGGAAGCCAATGATGAGCTGGGCGCTTTGGAAGATTTTATGAAAGACGCGCTGGAAATGCTCGCGCCAGATGGAAGATTAGCGGTCATCACTTTCCACTCGCTGGAAGACCGAATGGTTAAGAATTATATGAAAGCCGGAAATGTGGAAGGTGAACCAGATCAGGATTTTTACGGGAATATCACGAAACCCTGGAGTCTTATCAACAAAAAGCCGATTGAAGCCGGTGCGGAGGAAACCAAGCAAAACGCCCGATCCAGAAGTGCGAAAATGCGAGTAGCAAAAAAAGTGTTAAGTGGTAAGTGATGAGTGGTAAGTGTTAAGCGGTAAGTGATAAGTCTTGATTTGTGCTTGTTCGTAATCACCCAGACTTTGATTAAACCACTTAACACCAACCACTAACCACTTACCACTTACCACTTACCACTTATCACTAACCACTTATCACTAACCACTTATCACTAACCACTTATCACTAACCACTAACCACTCAAAGAAAATGGCGAACAAATTACTCAATGCCCTAAACGTAAGTCGTCACACCACAGATTTGGTATTTGGCAACTTTCAATATCTGCTTTTTCTGGGCGGTTTGGGCATTTTGTACATCGCCAATGCACATTTTTCTGAAAAGGGTGTGCGCCGAATTCAGACGCTTCAAAAAGAGATCAAGGAGCTGAAATGGGAGTATACCTCTATAAAAAGTGAGACGATGTACAAGAGTATGCAGAGTCAGATTGATGAGAGCTTGGAACCAGTGGGGCTGGATTTGGAGAATAAAGGGCCGAAAGTGATTAGTGTTAAGCGATAAATTTTAAGTGTTAAGTGATAAATTTTAAGTGTTAAGTGTTAAGTGATATCGCATACTCAATGATTTTTAAATATGGAAAATCAACGATCGAATAAAGGAGTACTGAGGGAGAAAAGTTTTCAACTGGCTATACGCATAGTTAGACTCTGTAAACACTTAAGAGAAAAAAAGAAAGAGTTTGAGATATCGAGGCAGTTGTTTAAAAGTGGTACAAATCCAGGCGCAATGGTTCGTGAGTCAGAATATGCTCAATCAGGAGCCGACTTTATCAACAAACTAGAAATAGCCCAAAAAGAATTGAATGAAACAAGGTATTGGATTGAACTGCTTAACGCCACAGATTACCTGACTGAAGCTGAGAAAATTTCAATTCTAAACGATGTGGACGAAGTGATGAGATTGACTACCAGCTCCATCAAAACCCGAAAAACCAATCTTGAATCAAATAAAAAAGAACGCATCTAATACCACTTACCACTTACCACTAACCACTAACCACTAACCACTTACCACTAACCACTAACCACTAACCACTTACCACTAACCACTTACCACTAACCACTTAACACTCAAACCAGTGCTTAACGTCAAAAACGAAGTCCTAATCCGCGTGTACTCGGTAGCTGCCGTTGTACTGGTGATGGCTGTCGTGATCTTGACGCGCTTGTTCCAACTGACGGTTACGGATGCCCACAAATGGGAGGCCAAAGCCGATAGCTTATACGTGAAATTGGTAGATGTGCCCAGTCAGCGAGGCAATATTTTGGCTGATGATGGGTCGCTCCTCGCCACTTCACTTCCGTTCTTTGACATACATTTTGACGCAAAAGCCGAGGGTTTAACCCCTGAAATTTTTAATGATCAAGCGGTGGATAGCCTTGCATGGTTGCTTTCAACTTATATCGATCAATCTTACACCCAAGGTGCTTATCGCCAATGGCTGGATACCCTGCGCAGTGCTGATCCGAGGACAAGAGGGATACGGTATGTTCCGATCGCCAAGAATCTGCCCTACTCCAAAATGATGCTGATCAAAACCTTCCCTATTTTTCGGGAAGGGCGACATGCCGGAGGGTTCATCGCAGAACAGACCAGCAGGCGCGAGCGGCCCTTTAAAATTTTGGCCCATCGAACCATTGGCTACTCCCAAAGAGAAGGGGCGCTGCCTGTCGGTATTGAAGGAAGTTTCAACACAATACTGGAGGGAAAACGGGACGACGCGCCCAAACAACTCATGTTGCGTGTGCCCGGCGATATCTATATCCCCATTAATGACTTGGCGGAAATTGAGCCTGCTTCTGGCGACGATGTGGTGACTACCCTCGATATCAATATCCAGGATGCCGCAGAATCGGCCCTGCTTAATGCCTGTGAAACCCACAATGCCGACCATGGTTGTGCCATCGTGATGGAGGTTAAAACAGGTAAAATACGCGCCATGGCCAATATCGGTCGCGCCAAATCGGAAGGCAAAACAGGCTATTGGGAAACGTACAACTATGCAGTAGGTGAGCGGGTGGAGCCAGGTTCGATGTTCAAACTTGCCACTTTTATGGCCATGCTTGAAGCGGGGGAATTGGATGATTTTAATGAAAAAATACCCGTTTTCGCTGGAAAAGTGAAGATTTACGACGAAGAGCTTGTTGATGCTGTGCCTCATGGACTTGATTCTATGACCATTCGCCAAATCTTCGCACAGTCTTCCAACGTCGGTACGGCTACCCTTACCATGAAGTATTTCAAAAGCAATCCGGCCGCTTTTGTGAAACAACTCCGAGAATTCAATCTTGACATGCCAACGGGAATAGAAATCGGTGGCGAAGAAAACCCAATTGTGAAAAACCCGGACGATCCCAAGAGCGAATGGAGCGGCACTACACTGCCCTGGATGAGCATCGGTTATGAACTGCTGCTCACCCCGATGCAACTGCTGACGTTTTACAACGCCGTTGCAAACGACGGTCGGATGGTGAAGCCCTACCTCGTGCAGCGCACAGAACATTATGGGGAAATCATGAAGGAATTTCGGCCCTACACGATCAAACGAAGCATTGCTTCCAAGAATACCATCCGCAAAGCCAAAGAATTATTGAGAGAAGTGGTGGTATCTGGAACGGCACATAACATCAATACCGACAATTATGAAATAGCAGGTAAAACCGGCACGGCACAGTTGAACTACCACAAATTTCGCGCCTCGAAAGGTATTCGCCACCAGGCTGGTTTCTGTGGTTTTTTTCCCGCTGACAATCCGGTGTACTCCTGTATTGTGGTCATCAGCGAGCCAGAACGCGGCGGGTATCACGGCGCAGAAGTGGCGGCTCCGGTGTTTCGCCAGATTGCAGATAAGTGCTTTGCCATGAAAGCGGAATTGCACAAACCGGTAAATGCAGAAAAAGCTTTGCCTTTGAAATACAGCCAGATGCCGAGTTACGATGCGGGTTCAAAAGCAGACATGCAAGAAAGCTTGCGCTGGCTTGGCCTCGATTTTAACCCAGCCGACGACCTTGCTGATTGGGGTGTAGTGATTGCAAAAGACAGCCTTGGACTTACCATGCAAAACCGCGCGGTAGGCGATAAAAATATCCCTTCCGTGGTAGGCATGGGTTTGAAAGATGCGATTTACCTGCTGGAAAACCGAGGATGCCGGGTGCGTGTGGAGGGGGTAGGGAAGGTGCGGAAACAAAGTTTGGCACCAGGCACTCGAGCTAATGGGCAGACTTGTGTGCTGTTTTTGGAATAAAAATTTAAATAAAATGCAGTTAAAGCATCTCCTAAACAACCTGCAAGTGCAAGAAGCACAAGGCAGCACAGATATCGAAATTGGCCAGATCCGGTTCGACAGTCGCGCTGTGCAGCCTGGAGATGTGTTTGTGGCGGTTCGTGGTGCGGCGGTGGACGGACATCAGTTCATTGACAAGGCGATAGCGCAAGGAGCGGTAGCGATTGTATATAATGACGGGATGACTGCTAACCAAGCCGTTACTACGGTGCGCGTCACAGATTCCGCGGAAGCTCTTGGCCAAATGGCTTCCAATTTTTACGGCAATCCTTCTGAAGAACTTGCCCTAATTGGAATCACCGGCACAAACGGAAAAACGACAACGGTAACGCTGCTCTGGCAACTATTCACGGCGCTTGGTTACAAATGCGGCCTCATAGGCACTGTAGAAAACAGGATTGGAGACCAGATTTTGACCAGTACCCACACTACGCCTGATGCAGTTCGAGTGCATGAATTGCTCCGGCAAATGGCCGATGCTGGTTGTAGTCAGGTGTTCATGGAAGTTAGCAGCCACGCCGTACATCAGCGCCGAATCGCTGGGGTCGTATTCACGGGGGGCGTGTTCACTAACCTTTCGCATGACCATCTGGACTACCACAAAACCTTCGCAGAATATCGCGACACCAAGAAAAAGTTCTTTGACGATTTGCCTAAAACAGCGTTTGCCCTCACCAATGTCGACGATAAAAACGGTGCATTGATGTTGCAAAACACCCGGGCAAACAAACATACCTACGGCTTGAAAAAACCAGCCGATTTCAAAGCGAAAATTCTAGAGAACAGCTTGGAAGGACTGCATTTAGAATTGGACGGGGAACAAATTCATGCCCGTATGATCGGGGAGTTCAATGCCTACAATCTGGCTGCGGCTTTTGGCGTGGCGATGTTGATGGCTAAGGTTGATAAACCTTCAAGGTTCAAGTTTACTAAACCTTCAAGGTTTAGTAAACTTGAAACCCTTACTGCCCTCAGCAATCTCCCAGGCGCAGAAGGCCGCTTCGATTACATCAATCACCCTTCAAAACCAGGTTGCATTGGCATCGTAGACTACGCCCATACCCCAGATGCGCTCGAAAAAGTACTCGAAACCATCGCCAAACTGAAAAAGAAAAGCTCAAAAGTAATTACCGTGACGGGTGCAGGTGGTGATCGGGATAAGACAAAACGACCCATCATGGCTCAAGTATCTGCCAGACTCAGCGATCAACTCATCTTGACCGGCGATAATCCCAGAACAGAAGACCCGGCAGCGATTCTAAAAGATATGGAAGCCGGACTAAATGCAGAAGGCCTTAAAAAAACGCTCACGATTCAAGACCGGGCCCAAGCCATCAAAACTGCTGTCAGGCTTGCTGGCCCGAACGACATAATTTTAGTGGCTGGCAAAGGCCATGAAAAATATCAGGATATACTTGGGGTGAAATACCCTTTCGACGACAAAGAGATGCTGTCGAAGTTTTTTGAGGAACAATGAGCATCTCTAGATTGACTAACACCACGCTTTACCCGCCGTAGTCTTAAAGAAGGAGGGCCGGGTAATGAGCTTGAACAAACAACCCGCCTTCGCCAAGGCTACGGCGGGTAAAGATAAAATAGTGGAGGGACTACTATTTTGATTTTGAGTAGGTTTTGGGGCGATGTAACATCGCCCCAAAACCAAATTTGAACAAAATGAATGTGCGGAGTAAATGAACTTCTCTAATGCTAAAATAATAGGATAAATCAATTGCCATGGAACATTTTTTACTTTTTGCGATAGGAGGAGTGGAATTAGCCATTATCTCAGGTATAATTCTTTTAATCCTTATTTTTTTTCTTGGCTACTATATTGGTAAAGCTAGTAGCAAAAAGAAGAACCAATAGTTTTATTATAATCCCCAAATAGCCAAATCAACAATGAAACACAATGCTTGTCCATCTATTTGAATACTTAAAAGAACATTACGACCTGCCAGGTGCAGGCCTGTTCAAA
>JBBQLD010000216.1:0-8006 GCA_038327555.1 Chitinophagales bacterium | reverse complement strand
GGGTGCTGGGTTCTCCCCAACTCAACTTTTTTGACGCCACTGAAATGGTGTCGCGGCTTTTGTTTGCTATGCATAAGTTTGGGGATTGGTTTGGTATGGGGGGGGTGGGATGGGGCGGGAAGATGCCTAAGGGTTGATAGGAAACGGGTTTCATTACTGATCGTCCTGATTGCTATGCTTTTATCCCGCGCGTTTGTGGAAAATACTACAATCTTCCCTTGTCATCCTGAGCGCAGCGAAGGATCCGGAGTTGACTTTGTGCTTCGTTATTGCATCGATAATAGACTCCATTCCTCATGCCGCATCTCAAATTTAACTTCTTCCTTCCCGTGCTTGCCGACCTCAACCCAACCTGATTTGCGATAAAAAGCCTCTGCCCGAGTCCCTGGAGATGTTCCTAACCAAATGGGCAGCTTGGTTTGTTCAAAATACCAGTCCAATAGGAGCGTCTGAAGTTGTCGACCAACGCCTTTTTTTTCAAACTCCGGGTGTAGAAACAAAGCCCAAACATTATGGTCTTGTAAATCGACAATAGCAAAGCCGATTACCTGACCATTTATTTCACAGACCCAACCTTTCCCGCGTTCGGTCAGAAATGTTGCTACGTCCTGATCCGTAACCAGGGCTGGATCAGATAAGGTGTTTTCCCGGACGGAATTTCGAACAACTTGAATTTGGACGATGTCAGCGTGTTGAGCTTCTCTGAAAATCATAAATTATGCGATTGATGGGTTAAAAAGCCCATAGGGCTGGCATTCTGGTTGAAAATGAGTCCAAAAAGTTCGGAATGCCGTTAGGCATGGCATTTTAAATTGTCACGGCTACGCCGTTCAGGGTATTTTTACCAGCTTGGGGTTACCAGAATGCCAGCCCTATGGGCTTTTTAACCTATCAATCGCATAAATTGTAATTTGGCCCGGCAAAAAAAAATCTTTACAACCCTACAAAGTGCTGCACCAGCTCATGTTCCACAGGCAAAGGCCGCTCTTGCCGCTCTGCCTGGACTGGAATCTCCCCTTTTTGTACAAAGCCCAGCACTGCACGCGTAATGCCCGCCGTGCCCAGGTGATGCCCTCCTTCCGTTGGGCTGTACAAATGACTTCCAGGCCAAAAATCGTGGTAGCGGCGTGATTCCGCATAAGGCGTCACCGGATCGCCGGGATCATGCACCAGCAGTCCTTCGATATGCGGGAAAGCAGCAGTCATCATAGCAAAATCATAGTGATCTATTGGATACCCAACCCGTTTTTCAAACCCGCGTATCATGCGCCAGTATAGCGGCGACCAAAGGCCCAGGGCTTTCTTGTACTCCAGGAAAATACGCGGTGCAAAACTAAACGCGGCCATGATCACCATGCTACGTGGGTGCAAGGCGCGGGGTAAATCTTGCAAGGCATTGACGCTGCTTCCGCCGCCAAAAGAATGCGCAACGATAGAATAAGCCGGGCCATAGCATTCCAATAATGCACGGATAATCGCAGCGTTGGCGGGAATATTCATCGTGCCTGAAGGCGCAAGACCGTGTCCGGGCGGATCATACGCCAATACCCGGTAACCGGCTTCGACCAAATTGGGCACAAAATGCCGCCAGCGGCCCGCATTGTAGGCCCAGCCGTAACTAAGCAGTACCAGCGGCCCAGCCTCAGGCCCCCAGTGGTATTCCACGATGTTTTGTCCGGCGAGTTCGCGGTGCACCTGCCGGGCGGAGTCTAAAAACTGACGCTCTTTGGAGCGCATCTGTGGTTTAGGTGGCCTGGAGAAGATTTGCGCAGTAGTTTTAGCAGCATGTTGGGGTGCCAACAAAGACCAGAGGTTAAGCCCCAGACCGATGGCTTTGAGGATGATTTTTTGCATGATCAGGATTTTTTCTGCATTGTTTTGCCAAAAAGGGCCACGGCTCTGGCTATGAATTGCTCGAGGTGTTGCGCCTCGTTACTGATTTTGTACATAATTATGGCGCCTTCGTACTCCAGCAGCAAGCGATAGGCGGTACTGTCCGCTGCTTCTGGCGACATGATGGTACGCAGTATACCGGCCACTGCTTTTTTCCATTCTTCCCAAATTATTTGAATGGGTTCGTTGAAAAGCCCGTCGCGACCAGTTTCCAACGCAGTGTTCGCAAAAAAGCAGCCTTGGCGCTCCATTTTTACCAGACGATTCTGTCTGCGTAGCATTTTTTCGAGCTTTTGCTCCGGCGGGAGATCCTCTTCCAGTACTGAAAATACCTTGCTGCGCAGCGTTTCCTGGGCATACTCCAGTACGGCGCGCATTAGGCTTTCTTTGGACAAATGGTGGTGCATCAATCCAGATTTACCCAAGCCCGTGGCCTCCGCCAGCATACTCACTGAGGTGCCGTGGTAGCCGTGCCGATTGAAAACCTCCCAGCAACGGTGCAATAATTCTTGTTTGTCAATTTTTTTAACTGGCATATACCGAACGTTCGTACGGCAAAGGTGCGAACATTGGAAGGAAACCAGCAAGTGAGTAGGGGGATTTTTTTGATTAATTGTTGATCGTAAATCAAAAAAGCCCAAAAGCGCAAGAAAAAGCCTAAAAAAGGCTCAGTTCCTCTGGTACCTGCATCTGTAAATCTGGCCCCTCAATCCCTGCTTTGTTGAGTTTTTCAGAAACCCGGTACCTGGAAAGCAGACCATCCTTTGGCGGGTGGAGTAGGGAAAGCACCTCGTTTAAGGGCAAGGGATACAGCCAAAGTCGTTGTGCTTCGGCATCGGGCAAAAGTACCGGCATCCGATCGTGCAAGTCCGACATCTCGCGGTTGGGCGTGGTAGTAATAATCGAAAACGTACGTTTGATTTTACCCGCCTGCTTCCACTCATCCCAGATGCCGGCTAGAAAAAGCAAGTCTTCATTTTCTAGAAATATGCGGTAAGGCGTTTTTCGCACGCCCGAAAGTTTGCGCCATTCATAAAAGCTATCAGCGGGCACAAGGCATCGTTTGTGCTGAATTGGATCGCGAAAAGAAGGTTTTTCTGCGATGCCTTCTGTCCGGGCGTTAATAAGTTTGCCTAAGTTTTTGCCATCGGCACTCCAATGTGGCACCAAACCCCATTCCATCTGTTCCAAACGGGTAGGCAAATCATTGGCAATAACATACGCGGATTGCGTAGGTGCAATGTTGAAACGGAGCTCTAGTTCCGCCGGGACTTCCACGATGTTTTCCAGGGTTTTGCGCTGCTTGGGTTTAGGCGCAAATGAATAGCGACCACACATAAGGTTGATTTACGATCGTACCCCAATTACTTCTACAGCAGCTCCTGTCAATGCAGGGTTGTACCAGCAATCAATGCGATTGGCTTTGAATCGAAGCACGGCTGCTTTTGCATCTGCTGCGGTATCGTAGCCCTTGACGATATAGCAAGCACCTTCTTCTCCGCCCGGACATTTGCTGCCTTCGTGCCACAATAACATTAAACCTTCAATGGAAGGTGCTTTGTCCACAGGTGTATTCTTACAATACACTGCGAATTGAACATAATGCAACTCAATGATCGGGGTGAAAAGCAGGTCTCCAACCTGGCCTTCTCCTTTGCGCACTTTGCGCTCCACGTTTGCGCCATTGACGGTGAAGGTGGTTGCCGGATTGGGCGCAGTGCTGTATTGCGCCGGAGCAGGGCCGTCCGTGCTGTATTGTGCAGGGGAAAGTCCTTTTGCAGAAGTAGTGCTGCTAGGTTTGCCTTGCACCTTTGCAAGTGCTTTCGCGCGTCGCGCAGCAGCATCTTCAGAGGATTCGGTGGAATAAGTCTGGGGGGTAGTCGAACTGCCCGTTGGGTTGTACCGACGTACGGTAGTCACTTGAGCGGAAGCAAAAGCGCTAACGCAAATTAAAAGCAAGGTGAAGATTATTTTTTGATCAGATTTCATACGATGAAATAATGCTTTGAAGAAGTGAAAAGTTATTATTTACCCGTTCCTAGGCAATAGTCTTGCCAATTTTTTGGAATTAGAAAGGAATGGCGGAATAATGAGAAATAAAATTTGCGCGCTTTCGCCTCGAACCAAAAATCCAGAACAAGCGCTTACAACTGGTTTTTAACCACTAAAACCTCCATCGCATTAAAGGCCACCTCCTCCTCTACTTTAAACCTTCCAATTAAGTACTGAAATACCTTATGCTCCTGAGGCGTCACTAATCCATCTGCGAGGATGACATCAAGGCAGTGGTAGAACAATGGTAGCCGGGTTTGGTCTCGGATGGCATCCATGGCTGCATCTATCAAGGCTGCTGAGCTGCCGGCTTGCGCATAATATTGGCCAGCTTTTTCGATAAGGGTCTCCGGATCGTATCCAATGAAGATATTGCGACTTTTTAGGGTGGCAAGAAAAGCCGCAGTCCCGCCTGCCCCATCGATTTCATCTGCACGTCGACAAGCTAAGAGCACTGATGCACAAGCTTCTGCTTCGTCGGTAATTTTCAACCGGGCTTGGGCGGAATCGACTTGATTGGGGAAAAAATTCAGGCTGTTTTTCATGGAAAGCGTGATAAGACTTGAAGCAATCGGGTAGGGGTGAGCTGCCTTTCAAGGGCAAAATTAGAAGGTTTCTTTAGACCTGCTTCATAAAGTCGCATGCTCGACAAGAATCTACGCAGCATAGGAGTGCTCAACCTCCGATTACCTTAAGAAATACATGTCTATTTCTCCCTTGTTCTTTGCGGTAATCTTGCCCCGATAATCACAAGCAAGCGTATCTTTTAACAAGGCATAGGTAGTGCCGCTCAAATTAATCTTTCCGGGTTCGCTGCTGCTTTCCATGCGTGCTGCGGTGTTCACGGTGTCGCCCCAGATGTCGTAAGCGAACTTTTTCACGCCTACAATACCAGCCACGACTGGGCCGCTGTGCAGTCCGATCCGAATTTCAAACTGATTGGCCAGACCGCTCTGCCGTTGTCGAACAAAAGTCTGTATTTCCAGCGCAGCTTGCGCAGCCAGGAGCGCATGGTCTGCCAGGGGGACAGGCAGCCCTGCTACCGCCATGTAAGCATCTCCGATGGTTTTTATTTTTTCCAACCCATGCCGTTCGATGATCTCGTCAAATGCCTTAAAATTGAGGTGCAGTTCGCTGACCAATTCCTGCGGAGATAGGTTTTCTGATATTTTTGTAAAGTCCACAAAATCAGTAAACAAGACGGTCACTTCATCGAATTGTCGAGCCATGGCACGGCCACTTTCCTTGAGTTCATCGGCCACTTCTGCAGGAAGAATATTGAGTAATAATTCATCAGACTTTTGCTTTTCCAGTTGGATGATCCGAGTGGATTTTTTCTGGTTGAGAAAGTTGCGAAAAATGAAAAAGGAGAGAAGGGACAACAGAATAATTCCTGCAAGAAAAAAAAGCCGCTGCGTTTTTTGGGTTTGCAGGGCTTTATCCTGAAGCTCCAGTTGACTTTTCTGGAGGCTAACCTGTGTGATTTGCAGTTTTTTCTCGTTCTCTGCCAGGCTCAGTTGTTCTTCCTTTTCTCGGGTGAGGCTCTGTTCAAATTGCAAATCGGCCTGAGATTTCAAGTAGGCCAGATGCTGCAACTCCTTGTCTTTATTGGCCAGGTTGATCGCAATCTGTTTGTACGCAAGTTCTTGTTGCTGTTTGGCTGCGATCAGCGTTTGTTGCTCAAGTTTGGTGTCTGTGATGATCTGGTGTTGTCGCAGCGAGTCTTCTTTTTTGCTGAATTCAAATTGCAAGGTCTTTTTGGTCACTTCTTTTTCCTTCTCCGCATTGTTCATGCTGTCTCGGAGTATGATATGGCCTGTATAAGCGAGATATGCACTGTCAAATTTTTCGGTAGCCTCATAAATTTGCGAAAGCTTGAACAGCGCCTCACTGGCTGTACTCAGCGATCCGGTAGCATTGGCCAGATCAAGCGCTTTCAGTTCATAATCTATGGCTTTGCCGTAGTTTTTCTGCAAAAAATGGACATTCCCGATGCTGGTATAGTTGAAAGCGGCCCCTTTTCTATCATTGATTTTCTCTGAGATTGCCAGTGCGCGTTCATGGTATTGCATGGCTGAAGGATAATCTTCCAAGAGGATATACACGTTGCCAATGTTTCCCAGATTGTTGGCAATCCGGGGTTGATTCCCCAGTTGTTCATTGATTTTTAGCGCACGTTGCTTGTATTCAAGCGCTTTTTTATAATTCTGAAGCTGGGTGTACACATTGCCGAGGTTGACCAGATTACCCGCCACACTTTGGAGGTTGTTGGTGTTTTCGCTGATGGACAGAGCCCTTTCGTAGTACTCCACGGCTTTTGGGTAGTCATGCAGGTCATTGTAAATATTGCCGATATTACCCAGACTGTTGCCCATACCGGTTTTATTTCCTGTTCGTTCATTGATATTGAGCGTTTTCTGATAGTATTCTAAAGCCTTTGGATAATCAAAGATGGAATAATAGACCAGTCCGATGTTGTTGTAATTGTTGCCGATGCCTTGCAAATTCCCGATACGCTCATTGATTTCGAGTGCTTTTTGGTAGTTTTCGAGTGCGGAAGGATAATCGTTCAGCGTCAAATAACTGCCGCCCATTGCACTGAGGGCACTGGAGAGCCATTTTTTGTCGGAAAGTTTAGCACCAAGTTGAACCCCCTTTTCTGCGAACTTAATCCCAATGTTTGGATCTATGGAATAATACCTGCGTGCAAGATCATTGAGCAGTTTTGCCCGGATCGTATCTTCCTGCAAGTAAGTTTTTTCCAGGTTTAGCAGCGAATCAAGCTGCCGCTGCTGGGCTTGTCCTTTCCAGGAGGCCAAAAGAACCAAGAATAGGAGTCCACAACGATGGAGCATCATTAATCGGCAATAAAAATAACATTCACACAAGGGGCCACCCGGGTATCGTTTGTCATGGTTGGGAAGGTGGCCGCACTGGTGTTGTTTACCACTTCACGGAATCCGTCTATGCGAATATTGCCAATAGTTTTAGGGAAGTCGAAAGTTGCATTGCCTGGTTTCGTTATCCGATAAAATGAGTTTGATAATACCGTAATACCATATTTGGTTCCTTTGGACAGTGCAATTTCAGGAATGTCGGTAGACGCAACGCCATCTAATACAGCGGAATTGACCGTTTTTGACAGCATGATCACTGGAGTGGCACCGGAAAGATCCCAAAGGGTAACTGTAAAATTACCAGTTGCCGGTATTTTGGTGCTAAATTGGGTGATTTTTCCACTTTTAAGCGGGGTAAAACTAAAGCCGTATTCCCAGGCATCAGCATTCTGTACAACCGTATCGATCGAGATCGACGCGTCGTTGAAAAAATCGAAAAAAGGGCTTTCCGGCGTTGGCTCTACGTCTTTTTTACAAAAGAAGAGCAGGGTGGAAAAACTGAGCAGGCCAATCAGGGTCAAGATTCTGAATTGCATAGGATTGTATTTGTTTGGGTGATGATTTGGTTGCAAACTTAATTGGTTTTTGAAAATATTTTGGGAAATGGCGGCATGCTATGGAATACGGTCGGGTTTTTCAATGCATTTTTTAAGTAACCCTTAGCCGTTTACCCTTTCAACCATTCCCCTATTGCGGTGTTTAGCAGATTATGAATAATCTAAACGGAAAAACAGCCCTTATCACAGGGGGTAGCAAAGGTATCGGCTACGGCATTGCCGAAAGTATGCTCCAAGCAGGGATGAACGTTGCCATTACCAGTCGCCATCAGGAAGCTGCCGATGCGGCGGCCCTTAAACTTTCGAAGATTGGGCCCGGGAAACTGATCGCCATCGTAGCCGATGTGCGAGATTTTGACGCGCAGAAAAATGCGGTGGGCAAAACCCTAGAAGCTTTTGGACGTCTGGACGTACTCATCGCAAATGCCGGGCTGGGCCATTTCGCACCCATTACCTCACTTACGCCGGAACAATGGCACGAGACCATAGACACCAACCTTACAGGTGTTTTTTACAGTCTCAAGGCTTCGTTGGATGCGCTCACCCAATCCAAGGGCTATTTTATCAGTATAGCCAGTTTGGCAGGTACTAACTTTTTTGCCTCCGC
>JBBQLD010000215.1:0-8040 GCA_038327555.1 Chitinophagales bacterium | reverse complement strand
GTCCCCACCGGATTCGTCTTTTTCTTGTGTGCCAGAACGAGCTTATCAATTCGCTGGAGCACGACCTCCTGGCCTTCATAACGTGCATAAAGCGTAACAGGAAAGGTTCTCTGTTCCGGAAAAATACAATTCACGGTGCCGTTCACAAAGGGTCGCCGGGCTTTGCCATCGCCCAAATCAAGTTCGTACGTGGGGCCGGTGGTAGCCTCAATGAGAAAAAATTTAAAGGGCTGTCCTGCTTCAGGAAGCTTGTCGGTATCAAGCAGTTTTCCAGATATTTTTTGAAATGGAGCGGCTGTTTGGGCGTCTGTACTGATCTGTTGACTTTCGGTTTGCACAAGCGCTTTGTCGTCAGATTCTGAAGGCCCTTTTTGTGCAAATTGTAGCACGGCCAATCCAGCCAGGCCAAAAACGGCCACGACAAGGAGCAAAATAGTTTCGCGGTTTAATCCTTTCATGGTAAAATGGTTCACGGTGAGCAGTATATGGTACGCACAAAAGTGTGACACAGCCTCGAAAAAAGGTCTGCAAAGGTAGTAGAACCTACGTGCAGTTAATAGACTTGTTGCGGTGGATGACTTTGGCAGGTAAAAAGTCATTTTTCCGAATGCCTTCGTTAAATTTTTCGCCGAATTTGCCCGATTTCGACTGCAAAATTTGCCTAGGCATTCGGAAAAATGACAAATTTCCCCACTTAAAGCCCTCCACCGCAACAAGTCTAATATGCCACCATAAGCTTTCCCGCTGCTTCGCCATTCACTTTTAAAAAGTAGAGCCCGGCCGTTTTGGCGGGTGTTTCTAGCGCCCAGCGATTTAATCCTTTGGTAGCAGGAAAGGTTTTTTCAAAAACGAATTTCCCTTGAACATCCAGTATTTGCACCAAAAAATCGCCGTCGCCTGCAGCGTTTGTTTCCAGTGTAAAATGACCATACGCTGGATTAGGTGAAATAGCATAGGTGGAAACGGGTGTAAGCCACCCGAGCTGGAGTTTTTGGATTTGTCCATCTGAGCTGTACGCTTCCGGTGTCAGACCAACGTTGGAAAAATTTAATAATTCGGAAAGTCTGCCACCCTGTGGTGCAGTGACTTCGAGATTTATCAAAGGAGATGTCGCGAGAATCTGTTGGCCGAATGCCTGAAGCCAGGAGACGGCAAGATCCTGATTGCTGAGGCGATAAGATTCATCGTCAAAACCTTCCAGTGTTTTTGCTTCAATTTTGTTGATTTTCAAATAGTTAGGATCAAAACCAAAGCCAAATTGAAAACCTTCTAGGCGCATGTTTTCTGCAAAGAACAAAGGAACCTGAGCAGTTTCGCCCGGCTGAAAATCATGTTCTCTAAAAAGGAGCTGCTTGGTTTTAGTCCGACTTTCAGCCCCTGCGACGAGGCTATCGGTGCAAGGGCCAGCGTTTACATCGCCAAGTTTTACCCCAACAAAATCTAGGCATTGACCATTCGTAACAGCCGCGGAATCTGGAACAAATCGCCAGGATCCGCATGGAAAGTCGTTCAAAAGGCCAAGAATAACTTTTCGTGCCGTCACGATGTCGAAGGTGGTAACACTTCCCGTACAATTCACGTCGGCAGCAATGAGTTGCCAGGGACAATTGAAGGGTTCGATGGCAAGTATGTGCTTGGAAATCAGTACTAAATCATAGGTGGTCAATCCAACCGGACTATCTGTTTTGCTGGGTTTTAGCTTGTAGGAAATGTTTTTGAGCGATGCGATTTGCGATAGGTTGTAAGTGCCGTTAATCACCATAAAAGCGGTATCAAAAGCAGGTGCATCCACGGTCATTTGAACCTCTTCTACCCCGGCACCGAAGGGGGTTTTTAAGGTGCATTCAGGTATTGGTGTTGGGAACAATTCCTCAATTTTCTGCTGCAGCAGGGTAATGGTTTGGCTGGGTGAATTGCCGCGTATATCAAAATAGACCGCTCCAGATCCTGGTGCAATGACGATAAACGTTGGGGTACCTTGAAATGGTCCAAACAGGCCGTTGAGGTAGGGCTGCAAGGCTGTAATGCTACCGCCGTCTTTGCCTACACCAGGCATGGTCAGGCCCTTGCTGGTTTTGTATTGGGCCACTTTTGCATTGGTATCGTTGAAAAGCGTGCTCAACAAAATGAATTCAATCTGCCCTGGATGAGCCGCTTGCATGGCGGTGTAAAGATTTTGAACAAGCGGGGCGTGGGTAGCGCAAGGCGGACAAGTAGTAAAAAATGCTTCAATGACCACCAGTTTTTGTTGGCTGACATAGTCCTGATAGAGTTGCTTTACCTGCCCATCAGAGGTGGTGACCGTGAAATCTGGAGCAGCTGGAGGCGGTAAAAAAGAGGATGCAGGGTTGTTAGCGCAAGCGAATGTTGCGACAAGGAAGAGCGAAATAAAGCATAGATTTTTCATATAAATCGGAATTGGATCAATGTGGGCATGCCACAACTTTCCGAAAGTTATAAACTTTTGAGAAGTTTCCATAATTTGAACCACCCATTTGTCGGGTATCTTACTTTTGCGCCATGAAATCCCGCATCACAATTTTTGGTACTTGTTTGATTGCACTCGCCCTGTATTCCTTTGCGACCCTTCCGATCCAGACGGCGGAGCAGCTTGGTGAGCGCCTTTTTTCCGATCCAATCCTCTCGCTCGACAGCACGATCAGCTGTGCGAGTTGTCATATCCCACAATTCGCTTTTTGTGATACGGCTCGGGTCAGTAGCGGGGTTGGAGCCCGTTTGGGTCGGCGGAACTCGCCTTCGATCATGAACATGAGCGCGCGATCCCATTTTTTCTTCGACGGCCGTGCCGCTACGCTAGAGCAACAAGTGTTGATGCCCATTCAAGATACTTTGGAAATGCGCGCCACACTCCAGCTCGTGACCGAGCGTTTGCGCCGCCATCAGGAATATGATGCGGCCTTCCGTCAGCTTTATAGCAGCTCCGCTAATGCCGAGCAATTGGCAGCAGTTTTGGCAGCGTTTATCCGAACCTTGGAGAGCTCCAACACCCCTTTCGACCGTTGGATGCAGGGCAAGCCGAATCCAATGGGCGAATCTGCGGTGCGTGGTCGTGAGGTGTTTATGAAAAAGGGAAAATGCTTTGACTGCCATTTTTCCCCGGATTTTACGGGCGACGAATTTCGAAACGCAGGGCTTTACACAGGGCGTCGGAACTTGGCAGATCGGGGTCGGTTCGATATTACCAAGGACAGTACGGATTTAGGCAAATTTAAAGTGCCCGGGCTCAGAAATGTGGCTCTCACCGCCCCATACATGCACAATGGAATGTTCCAGACCTTGGAAGACGTCATCGAATTTTATGATGTGCCCAACCAAACGGTGCCAGGTGGTCTTAACCGCGACACGCTGCTGAATACACCGCTTGGACTCACCGTGGAAGAAAAAAAGGACCTGAAAACCTTTTTGGAGGCACTGACGGATGACCGTTTTAAGGGGTAGATTAACAGTCGGTGCGCCGAAATTCCTCTTTTTTAGCAAGGAACACAACATCCTTTTGATCACTAGTTTGTTTATTTGTCCAAAATATCAGGGAAATACATGGAAAACAACACTCAAAATTGGAACACCCTCACACCTGAGGAAGAACATGTAATCGCGCAGAAGGGCACTGAAGGTGCTTTTACAGGCGAGTATAACAATCATAAGGGCAAGGGGCATTTCATTTGTCGCCGCTGTAATGCGCCTTTATACAATTCTTCCGACAAATTCGACAGTGGCTGCGGCTGGCCATCGTTTGATGACGAAATACCAGGCGCAATCGTTCGCCACACCGATATTTCATTTGGCATGAAAAGGGTAGAAATTGTATGCGCTAATTGCGAAGGCCATCTAGGTCACGTGTTTGAGGGTGAGCGGATTACGCCTAAAAACACTAGACACTGCGTGAATTCGCTTTCGATTCGGTTTGTAGCGGCGTAGCGCGAAATTCATTTCGCGCTACGTGATTGACGCGAAATAAATTTCGCGTTACATCATTGCCTCAATAATGTTCTCCTCCGTAACCCCTTCGGCTTCTGCTTTGTAATTGCGCACAATACGGTGACGCAACACGAGACTGGCGATGGCTTGAACATCTTCAATGTCGGGCGAGTATTTGCCGCGAATGGCAGCAAAGCATTTTGCGCCTAATGCCAGATACTGACTCGCACGAGGGCCAGCGCCCCAACTAAGATAATTGTTGGCTTCTTTAGTGGCTCTGGTGGTACCTGGGCGTGTTTTAGACGCAAGGCCTACGGCATATTCCAGCACATTATCGCTAATGGGTATTTTTCGGATGAGTTGTTGGTACTCCAGGATCTGCTCGCTATTTAGGATATGTTTCAGGGTAGCAGTCCGCGCGGAAGTGGTGTTTTTTACCACTTCTACCTCCTGCTCGTAAGTAGGATAAGTGAGCGGAATATTGAACATGAAACGGTCTAATTGTGCTTCAGGAAGCGGGTAAGTACCCTCTTGCTCAATGGGGTTCTGTGTAGCAAGAACGAAGAAAGGCGAGGGCAGTTCATGCCGTTGACCGCTTACCGTAACGGAACGCTCCTGCATCGCTTCGAGCAGTGCAGCTTGGGTTTTGGGCGGGGTACGGTTGATCTCGTCAGCTAACACAATGTTAGAAAATATTGGGCCGCGCATGAAGCGGAAATGTCTGGTTTCATCCAGAATTTCGGAGCCCGTGATATCAGAGGGCATTAAGTCCGGGGTAAACTGGATACGCTTAAAATCAAGATCGAGTACCTCAGCGATGGTGCTGACGAGCAGGGTTTTAGCCAAACCCGGCACCCCTACCAGTAGTGCGTGGCCGTTGGAAAAGAGCGAAATAATAACTGCTCGAACCACATCATCCTGGCCTACTATGACTTTGCCAATTTCTGAAGAAAGGTCTTTGTAAGCCTGTGCGAGCGCGTCTACAGCTTCTACGTCCGATTTGTGATTTGCCATTTTTTATTGTGATTGGATTGTTGGTGATTGGGTTGCTAGTTTATAGTTTACTAGTTTATTGGTTGATCGGGTCGCAAAAGTAGCCAATTGAATGATCCCCAAAAACGTTCGGCTACAAATGACAAGTTAAAAGTGCTGATTTATCGGCGAAAGACTAACCTGCGTATAGTTTGAGGCAATTTTGGCAAAGACAAGTGGTGCCAAATTGCCGTTTGAGGGTTTCTAAGGTGGCCGGGTGAACGTTGTTTAATGCTTTGCACCAACAAGTGTCATCCGCATAACAGAGAAAAGGTGTTTTACAACGGGGGCAATTAGTTACAAAATTACCTTCGTCTTGCACCCAGGCGGCTTCTACTCGCCCACTAATTGGTTGGTGTTGTTCCGTGTTTTCTTTCGCCCTCATCTTGCTGCTGATGGGAGGGTTCAGCTTGCGCACTTGCACCTTTATGCCCTTCATTTGAGGGAATTGGAGCTTCATTCGCTGAATAATTCCCGTCACCACGGTTTCCAAAAGATTTCGTGGCTGTGCCATTTCTGCCATGCAGATTTGAAACACTGTTTCGTAGTTTACGGTTGCATGTTCGATACTGTCTGTTTTTGCAGCCATCGCAATACCCGTTTGTACTTCAACATTCACTACATAATCCGTACCAAGCACCTGCTCTTCCGGGTAGACCCCGTGAAAAGCATAAAAACGCATTCCTTCAAGAACTACGAGTGCCATATTTTATAGTTACGAGTTTCAAGTAAAAAGTTTCAAGTAAAAGGTTTCAAGTAAAAAGTTTCAAGTAAAAAGTTTCAAGTTTGCATCGTCCTGTCATCGCCAACTTGCAGCTTTTTACTTGTAACTTGAAACCTTTTACTTGAAACCTTTCACTTGTAACTTTCAGCAGCATAAGCGGCAGCACCAATGATTCCTGCATTGTTGAGCAGTTTGGCAGGTACAACGCGCGCTTGTGTAATTAGTTGATGTTTATACTGCTCAAAAAATTTGCTCTCGCCACCACCCAGGATGAACAGGTCGGGCGACAAAAGCAATTCCAGATGGTTCAGGTACTCATTGAACCGGTCGGCCCATTCTGTGCGACTGATTTTGAGTCGCGAGCGGGCGCCAGAGGAGCACCATGCTTCAGCAGATTTTCCGTGTTTCCAGAGCAGGTGGCCGAATTCGGTGTTCGGTATCAATTCGCCATTGTAAAACAGTGCAGAGCCCAATCCGGTACCAATTGTAATGAGTAGCACCAGGCCATTTTCTTCTCGTCCCATGCCAAGACGCATTTCGGCTACACCCGCAGCATCAGCATCATTTGTAGCAAAAACAGGACAACCGCAGGCTTCTCCAAAAACCTTTTCGATATTCGTACCCATCCAGCTTTTGTCAATATTGGCAGCAGAATTTGCCACACCATTTTTTACGATGCTTGGGAAACCACAACCTATCGGACCTTTATAATTGAAGAACTCAACAATCTCCGAAAAAGCACCTGCCATCGCTTTGGGTGTGGAGGGCTGCGGTGTGGGTACACGAAAACGCTCGCCTTGCAATTTGCCCTTTTCTAAGTCTACCACGGCTCCTTTAATCCCGGATGCGCCAACGTCTATTCCTAAAATATGTTCCATAATGTTGAATTTTATAAATGTGGTCGATGTGAGGAATGTGGTCAATTGACTACATGAATCTACTCTTCCGGAATTACATTGTCTTCTTCAACCTCCTCGCCTGCTTCGGTGACAATTGATTTTTGTTTGCGCCGCTCTAGCGAATTAGCGTGCATATCCAGGTACTCCGCGCGGTTGCGTACAATTTCGGCGGCCAGATAAATGGCTTTAATCATCGAAGTTTCTTCCGCTTCGCCTTTTCCGGCAATGTCGTAGGCAGTACCATGGTCAGGTGAAGTGCGCACGGCCGGAAGTCCAGCAGTGTAATTTACGCCTGCGCCAAACGAAAGTGCCTTGAACGGCACCAAGCCTTGATCGTGATACATGGCGAGAATACCATCGAATTTGTGGTATTGCCCGGATCCAAAAAATCCGTCAGCAGGGTAAGGGCCAAAAGCTAGCACCCCTTTGTTTTTGGCTTCCTCGATGGCTGGGCGCACAATTTTATCGTCTTCGTCGCCAATAGCGCCTTCATCGCTGGCATGCGGGTTGAGTCCCAGCACGGCGATGGTTGGCCGCTCGATATTGAAATCAATACGAAGCGTTTCAGCCATAATGAGAATTTTACGCAGCACACGTTCTTTAGTGACGGCAGCAGCCACCTCCCGAATTGGAAGGTGATTGGTAACCAGCCCAACACGCAGTGAATCAGAGACCATCAACATCAAAGAGTCTTTAACCTTGAATGCGTTGGTGATAAATTCGGTGTGGCCGATGAAGGGAAACCCAGCCATTTGCATGGCTTTTTTGTTGATAGGTGCGGTTACTAAAGCGTCTATTTCGCCCGCTTTAAGGTCGCTTACAGCACGTTCCAAGGCTTTTTGCGCACATTCACCCCCAACCTTATCGGGCTTGCCAAGGGTGATGTTCACGTTGTCAGGCCAGCAATTGATTACATTGATGCGTTCAGCTTGGGCTTCAGCAGGAGTCTCAATGGAGTGAAACTGGATGTTTTCTTCCGTGATGATGTTCTTGTGGTAGGCAATGACCTTGGTGCTGCCATAGACGACAGTCTTAAATTTTTTGCCAATATTTTTAAGACCAATGGCCTTTAGGATAACCTCAAGGCCAATTCCATTGATATCGCCGCAGGATATTCCGATAGTTATGGTTGTATTGCTCATCATTTAGTAGTGGTAAGTTGTTAGTGATAAGTGGTTAGTGGTTAGTGGTTAGTGGTTAGTGGTTAGTGGTTAGTGATAAGTGGTTAGTGATAAGTGGTTAGTGTTGGCCTAAACCCACTTATCACTTATCACTTATCACTTAACACTTTCATAAGTATTGTTTTTTCAAAAAATTATAAAGTAGTCTCACGCCAACTCCGGTACCTTCTTTTGTTCGATAGCCATTAGCTACGCGCAAATAAGCAGGCCCGGCAATGTCGAGGTGAAGCCAGGGGTAATCCACAAAATTTTCGAGAAATTTTCC
>JBBQLD010000214.1:0-8045 GCA_038327555.1 Chitinophagales bacterium | reverse complement strand
TTCAATTAGGAAGGGATCCGTTTTGATCAAAGCATCTCCAAGCATACTATCCGTTGCAAAGGTTTTTTTAGGATAATCATTGTCAAAGTATAGCGATATAGGCAGGTAAAGCTCTAAGGCAGAAGGCTTATGGAGGTAAAGTTTTGCCTCTATTGTGCCCCCGTCAACTAGCCCTATAGTAGAAATGTATGCGGAGGAATCGGACTTTGATGTTGCTGCAACATAACCCTCCTTAGCTGCTAGAACGCGGTAAATATGCCCGAATTCAAGCTTATAGCTTTGGGTATTCGAATTTCCTGGCAAAACATCCACCTTGCCAGGGTTGTCATTGCGGACGAAATTTCCAGCTTTATCCTGAGCACCCAGGTCGAAAAACGTAAATTTTGCGCCAAATATCTTTATTGGCTCACTAGTTTCTAAAGAATCATAAACTGATGCAACTATGTTGAGGATCGGCATTAGCCTTACCGTGTCTGCAATTTCGTTGGTCCACAATTCTTCGAGCGTTTTTCGGGTCACGGTGTCCGGAATAAATCCAGCTTTTTCCCCAACAATTGCATAATGCTGATTCAGCCGTACATCATAAGTGTAAGCGCTGACTACAGTAACAGGAGGTGTAGAAAGTTTATTTAGTAACTTTTTAGCTGAGTTAGATTCATAGAGCGTAATGCTGGTAAGCGGCAGCGGCTTAAGGGTAAGCGCATGTAAAGCAATAGCCCTATATCGAGTGATAAAATCAACGGAATAGATATCATAGCAGCAATCTTCTTCAGAATAGTTGATACTTCCTTTTCTGTTGCTACTAAAAAATCCGCGCTGGCTGTTTTTGTCCAGAATAAAAAACGCCTCGTTTGCAGAGCTATTTATTGGGCTTCCCATGTGCTCTGGCTTGCTCCAAAGGCCGTTTTTTAGCGGTTTGGTTTTGTGAATATCAAAGCCTCCTAATGATTTTAGGCTATCTGAGCTAAAAAACAAGGTATTGGAAGGCGTATGAAAAAACGGGGTTACATCATTCCCATTGGTGTTTACTTCAGTAAGCGGTAAAGGTGTAGTAAGGCTATCCCCAACTATTTTGCTTGACCAAATATCACGACCACCCTTTCCACCGGGGCGATCGCTTACAAAAAAGAGGGTTTCGTTTTTATCACCAGACAAAGTGCCAAGACTCGGTTCTGTTGTTGTGAAACCTACTGCGTTTATGGCATTTAATTTTTCTGGAAGCCCCCAGGTACTATCTGGCTGCATTTTCCGTCGATAGAGGTCAAATCGAACCACCGCAGTACTACCTACATAATCGCCAAGGGCGTAGTAAGCGGTGTTGCCCGCTTCGTCGAAGGTTAAATGAGCTGAATGTTGACGTTTTGAATCATTAAATGCCGTTTCGGTAACCGTCATGGGTACATTTGGTCCCAAAGGCTTTCGGGCATCTTCGGCTTTCAGAATTTTGAGGGTGTTTCGTTTTGGGTTGGATCTGTCTTTTTTGGAATCAAAGCGATAGGCTGAAAAATAGAGTTGACCGTCTTGGACATTTGAAACATACTCAGCAAAAGTTTCCTCGGTTTTATCATCTTTGATGTTAACATTTGCGGTATCCAGAAAATAACAAGTGTCGCCCTTAACGATATATGGATTGTCAAGACCTGCGCCTTGTGCCCAGAGGCAAAGTTCCATTTGTTCTTTTGCCCTCCTTTTTAACTCATCTGGAATTGCAGGCGTTTGAGGTATGGTGGCAATTTCGTTATAAAGTTCAAATGCTGCTGTATATTGCCCTTTACGGTACTTAACCTCGGCTAGCTGCATTTTTGGGAAGTAATTTAGCGAAGGGCTTAAACCATAATCTACCAAACGCTGAAAAGCATATTCAGCACTATCAAGAAAACTGGCGCCAAGTGCAGATTCGCCGTAGCCCTTCAGGGCTTCTACATTCAAGTCCTCTGCATGCAATACATACCCATAATACTTCATGGCTGCAGAGAATTTTTTATCGGCAAGAGACTCGTCGGCTTTTTTTAACAACTTACTAAGAGAGGGGCCGCGTTCGCGGTCTTCCGCTTCATTAATTCGATCGGAAACTACAGTTTTATACCCTAGCGAGTCAACAGGACGAGCTGTTGAATCTTGTTTAGTCTGCCCCCAAGCGATTTGTGTGGTCAATAAAAGAAATAGAAAGAGGTAGATTTGTCCGAAATGCTTCATCTTGATGGATTGAAAATTAGCTGTTTTGAAGTCGTAAAACGATGTCGAAATGAATTAGCTTGTTGCGCATTAGGATCACTTTATCACTTATCACTTATCACTTATCACTTTATCACTTATCACTTTATCACTTTATCACTTATCACTTTATCACTTATCACTTTATCACTTATCACTTTATCACTTTATCACTTTATCACTTATCACTTTATCACTTTATCACTTTACTAAAGTATTAAATGATAGAGCAAGATTTAAATTTAACGGGCTTGATTTTGTAAAAACGATAAATCAAAGCCAACTCAGGGCCACCACGGCGTTCAGAAATTAGCTCTCCAGCGCGTGAGAAAGCATCCCAGTCAAACGTAGCCCCGAAAGTCCAAGTGCCATAAAACACCTCCAAACGGGGTACAAGTGCATTGTTATAGCGATGCCGCCAATCTGCTCCGATTTGTATCGCGAGTTCTTTATACCGCTTCTTCTGAAGGTGCATCCGAACCCCACCACCATACACGATTTCCTGGTATTTTCCTTGCTTTTGGTATAGGCCTTGAGCGAGGAAATCAAATTTTTCGCTCAATTGTACCAATCCTATCCCATACAAAGTCAATTTATTATAAAGGCGCACATCATCAGTTGAGGTTACAGAAGAAGCCCAGAAATGATGGGCTGGGCGGTTAATATGGTGCATGGCACCGCCGATATCAAGTCTGCTGCGCTTGGTAGGCGATTGAAGCCGCAAGTTTGCACCTGCGCTGATATCGAAGTATTTCAGATTAGTTACGTTCAAATCTTCGGTAATAGCGTTTTGTGGGTCGTAAAAACCCTCCATATACTGCTCATCAAAGGAGATGTTATCCGTATCGAAAGAGCGCTGTCCAAACATTGGGGTAGCCCCCAAAGTCAAAAAGTGGCTTTTACCAACGGGTAATGTAAGGGCAATTGGGATGCCTACTTGCAATGATTTAAGCGCGAGATCACCTTGTTTGTCATAATTGACCAAAAGTGAAGCGGTAATGAACTTGTCATACCGTTTAGGCGCTAAGTACACCTTGTTTTCAACGGAACCAGAAAAAGTGGTGTATGGAACCGGTACGGTACGCCACTGCTGACGATAATTGGCTACAAAACGCATATCGCCACCAAATACCCCGGCCAACCCTGGATTCAGGTTGAGGGGTGAGTTACCGAATTGCGAAAAGTGAATGTCTTGGGCTGTCAAGCTAAAGCCTGAAAGCAACAGCACGACGGTTAAGATTCGACGAAGCATAGTATGTGACGATGTAGAAGTATTCACAAGCATATTGTTTTAGCATTTGGAACAATTAAGAGATCAAAATTGATGCCTACATGGTATCCTTGGAAGTCTAAATTTGTCGCCAATGCGGCATAAGGTATTCTAATGACAAGTCATGAGAATGAAATCTAAAAGGGGTGCGATAAATTATTAGTACGAAGGGGGGACTCAACTGTAACACAAAAGTGCAAAAACACCTTATATCAGTCCATGAGACGGGAAGGAAATCGGTGGTAAAGGTAATACTATCCTTAGTCTGTACAATTCCTGTGCCAGAAAATTTAAGAAAAACTTTGTCAAGCGAGTGACAAATCGAGTTTCAGCTTGAGAAAACCGCTGTAAAAAAGCGGAGCTACACTTTAGCCAACTCCCAGCTTTCTTTTTTAAATAACCCTATCAAGAAAATCGCTGGTAGTTATTTGAAATATCCCGATCATGTTCCCCAACCTTACCTTCGATTTTTTGTTTTCCAAAAACGTACGCCGGAACGCTGTTCCGGCATTTACCTCAAGCCGGAACAGCGTTCCGGTTTACTTCAAGCCGGAACAGCGTTTCGGTTTACTTTAAGCCGGAACAGCGTTTCGGTTTACTTTAAGCCGGAACAGCGTTTCGGTTTACTTTAAGCCGGAACAGCGTTCCGGGTTACTTTAAGCCGGAACAGCGTTCCGGCATACATATTATGAACACATCCGAGCTCCTACAACGTGCCCTGCGCTTCGAATGGCTGACGCCCGAAGAAGGCGTTTTCCTTTTCGAAAATGCCGCTACTGCCGAACTCATGTACGTCGGCAATGCCATGAGACAACATCATGTGCCGGGCAAAACCGTCACCTGGATCATTGACCGAAACTCGAATACCACCAATGTTTGCAATGCCAACTGCAAATTCTGCAATTTTTACCGCAGGCCGGGCCATGCAGAATCCTACATCACAACAATAGAGGAATACCGGGTAAAGATCGAGGAAACCTTTCGCTTGGGTGGCGAGCAGTTGCTGCTGCAAGGTGGTCATCATCCGGATTTGGGCCTTAAATTCTATGTCGAGATTTTTCGGCAATTAAAGTCGGAATACCCAAGCCTGAAACTCCACGCACTGGGGCCACCAGAAATTGCGCATATCTCCAAACTGGAGCGCATGAGCCATTTCGATGTGCTGGCTGCGTTGAAAGAAGCCGGCCTGGATTCGCTTCCAGGCGCAGGCGCGGAAATTCTGGACGACCGCGTTAGACGATTGATTTCCAAGGGTAAATGCGGCGGGCAGGAATGGCTCGATGTGATGCGTGCAGCCCATAAATTGCATCTGACTACCTCGGCGACGATGATGTTTGGTCATATAGAAACCAACCTGGAACGAATGCAGCACTTTGCCGACCTCCGACAGGTGCAATCCGAAAAACCTGCTGGTGCTAAGGGCTTTTTAGCCTTTATTCCCTGGCCTTTTCAGGATGAGGACACGATTCTGCGCAAGATTAAACGCGCCCGAAACTCGGTCTCTGGCGATGAATACGTGCGGATGATCGCAATGAGCCGCATTATGCTGCCCAATGTTGTGAACATTCAGGCATCCTGGCTGACGGTAGGCAAGCAAGTTGCACAAGTGTGCCTACACGCCGGAGCGAACGATTTTGGCAGCATTATGATTGAGGAAAACGTGGTTTCCGCTGCAGGTGCACGGTTTCGATTCACCGCAGACGGAATTCAGACCGCTATTCGCGAAGCAGGTTTGGTACCACAATTGCGCAATCAGCAATATGAATCCAGGGATTTGCCAAAGGGAATGGTGCAGCAGGAATTAGATAAGGAAAAGATGCTGGTTGATTGAAAAAACTTACTTTTGTATAAAAGTACTATACCATGGGCGCAACTACAAATGTCGAAAGGAATGCGCAAGGGAGTTTTAATATTCACTTGCTAAAGGCATACTCTGACAAGGAGTTTAAGGAGTTTTGTAGGTTGAATAATGAGCTCCGCGTCGAACGTTTAGCCAACGGAAACATCATTGTTATGCCTCCTACCCATACCGCTACAGGCGGAAAAAACGCTAGTATTTTCGGCGAAATATATATTTGGAACAAGAAGTCCCAACTTGGAAAAATGTTTGACTCCTCCACGGGATTTACCTTAGCCAACCAGGCAGTTCGAGCACCAGATGTTTCATGGATTGAAAAAAGCCGTTGGGCTGCAATTGCTCAGATAGAACGCGAAGATTTTGCCGCCATTTGTCCTGATTTTGTGATCGAACTTCGTTTGGCTTCTGACAACCTTTTTTCTTTGCGCGAAAAGATGGAAGAGTACATCGCCAACGGCTGCCGTTTGGCTTGGCTTGTTGATTCCTCCCAAAAACAGACCTTGGTATATAGCCCAGATGGAAGCGTTTTAGTTGTTCCTTTTGACCAAAAACTTGAGGGTGGCAGTATATTGCCAGGGCTTGAATTGACTCTTTCAGAAGTAATTATGGATTAATTCTAATTATCTGTCGCCAATCCGCCACATTATCATATTCAACCAATTAGGGCCTTGTGCTATTTTCGCCGAACAAAAAAATCGGTTTAATTATGTACAAAACAATCCTACTCCTTCCACCCGCCAAAGCTTCAGCAAAGGGGGGCATGTTTATCATTGCCCTAACGATCGCGAGTCTGCTAATGCTCCCACTCACCCTTTCGGCGCAGCAAAATTACTACTCCGTAAAATTTCCCGACGACCGGACTGTGCTGAGTTGCGGCGGCACAGCAGATACGATTCTCCCTGAAATTACTTATTACGGCAATTGTAGTTTTAATGTCGGTATTTCTGTAAAAGACCAGGTTTTTACCTTAAATAGCACTGGAGGATGCAAAAAAATCCTGCGCACGTTTAAACTCATTTGGTGGTGCGACTACAATCCGAACTGGCCTGGGCCGACCATTGTTGAAAATCCGGGCAGTACAGATGTTGGGCCTACTGTAATGGGTAATTCCTACAATCACGGTTACCTGCAATACGCACAGGTCATTAAAATCGTGGATAATATTGCCCCTGTTTACCTCAATTGCCCTGCCAGCCCGGTATTGTTTTGCGATTACACCAACAACGACCCTGCCCAATATGGCACACGTTGTGAAGGCCCGGTAAACCTCAAAATGAAGGTCACCGATGTTTGTTCTAAGTCAGACTTGATCATTACTTATCGACTTTACCTCGATTTAGATGGCAACGGCTCTATGGAAACATTCCGTTCCAGCAGTGCTCCGGGTGCCTGGCCTATTGAAAAAACGATTTCTGGAGATACCGTTTCTGCCAAAGTGGTGCTACCCGCCGGAGTTGGCTTGCCTTATGGCAAACACAAAATAGAGTGGATTACCAACGACCGTTGTGGCAATGAGGCACTTTGCAAATATGAATTTGAAGTGCGCGACTGCAAACCGCCCACAGTAGTATGTATGAATGGCCTCAGCATCAACATCATGCAAACCGGGATGATTACGCTGTGGGACACAGATTTCCTGCAATATACCTCCGACAATTGCACTCCGGTAGAGCAAATCAAGATTGGCATTCGGAAAGCTGGCACAGGCACTGGGTTTCCATTCGACAGTCATTCCGTCACCTTTGATTGTAATGAAATCGGCAAGCAGTTTGTAGAAATTTGGGCGGTAGATGCCTACGGCAATGCTGACTATTGCACTACATTCGTCATTGTGCAAGACCATATTGGTGCTTGTACTCCAGCAGGCCCAGTTGTGGGCAACATTAGCACAGTTTTACAGCAGCCTATTTCAGGGGCAAAAGTATTGCTCAAAAATAACCTGAATTCTTCTGCAATACAATATACGGGAAGCACCGATGCGCAGGGTAATTATGCTTTTGCTGGCGCACCAGGCACTTGCAACTATTCGCTAATTCCAAGCCTCGATACCTTGCCACTGTTGGGCGTGAATACGTTGGACGTTATGCGTGCAGACCTGCATATTTCCGGGCAGCTTCCGTTGAGCAATCCTTTTCAAATCATAGCAGCAGACGCCAACCGGGATGGTCAATTGACTTCGGCTGATTTGGATGCCATGAATAACTTGATTGTTGGTACTGCCAATACTTTTCCGGGCAACAAAGCCTGGCGTTTTGTGCCCACGGCTTTTGTTTTTCCAAATCCGGCACAGCCACTTTCAGCACTTTTTCCTGAAAAAATCAGCACGGTTTGTCCTACGCTATCAGGTATAAACCAAGCCTTTACAGCAATCAAAACAGGCGATGTAGATGGCTCGGCAATGACCTCGAACCGGGGAGAAGAATGGGCCAGTTTTTATACCAAAAAACAGCGTTTCTCTGCAGGAGATGTAGTTGAAGTAACACTTCAATCGCCAAACTTGAGCAGTGTGGCTGGCTTCCAATTCACGATCGAAGCTGATCCTGTTTATTTGGTTTTGCAAAGTGCCGTACCGGGGACTATTACGCCTCGTTTTGGGGTTTCACTGGAGCAAAACCGGGTGGCAGCCTCTTGGTATTCCACTGGAGTAGTGGATGGAGAACAAACGGTTATGGTCCTAAAATTCACGGCCTTGCAAACAGGTAT
>JBBQLD010000213.1:0-8058 GCA_038327555.1 Chitinophagales bacterium | reverse complement strand
TGAGAGCTACTCACCAAGGTGACCACTAAAAATACTTGTGCACTACTTTGATACCGCGCAACGGCATATCGTACAATAGTGGGTACAGCGGGAATTGAAAAATTTAAACCATTGTCTTGTGGTACGACCCATCCCAAATCTTCGCCCCTTTGACCTTCGTCGGTTTGGGCAGATAGATTGTAGCACGAAAATATCTGCACACCAAACATTATCACAAAGCTATATCCCTTTATACCACCCTAAAGAGCATCTTTGTACGCTATTCGCATACAAAAAAAATAAATTCCTTATTTCAGGGAAAACGATTTACGGTTTAATCCTTGCGTTAGAAAAGGATATAGTTTCAGTTTTATTAACAGTGCATAATAAGCTCATTATCCGTTGGAACTAAATATTTCGAATCTGGCATTCGCGGCGGAGGTACCCGCCTATGAAAAATGTGAAACCCGGTTTAAATAGCACAATGACTCGGATTTTCGAGGCATACTCGATTGAATAGTTTTGCATGATATCAGCTTCACCCCCTACCCAACAATTCCTCATAATCCGCCACCGTATCAATATCAATATGCCCCAAAGGGAAATCAACCTGAGCCACATCCTCCAGAAAAGCCCTGAGTATCTTTTTGGCGCCTTCTTCACCTTTCAGACCGAGCAGCAGATCAAAGTATTTTTGGGTAAAAAGAACTGGCGTGCCCAAGGTATCTGAATAGGCCGATGCAACGATGTTTTTCGAGCTGCTATGTTGTGTGCTGAATAACTGTTCGAATAAGGATGCAGACACATAGGGCTGATCACAAACAGCAAGGATGACCTGTTTGATCTCTGGATACCGGGAACTCATCGTTTGAAGACCGGCTACGATCCCGGAGGCGATGCCTTGTTCCCAGTGCGGGTTGTACACAAGGTCTAAACCCTCCTGATCAATCGAATCGGAGACCGCTTTGGCGTGCCCGCCAGTGACCATGATTATCGGCTTTGCCCCTGCCAATTTCAGTTCATCGATCGTATGCTGCAACAGCGTTTTGTGGTGGAATTGTAGCAACTGTTTGGGGCCGCCCAGACGGCTGGATCTGCCTGCTGCTAATATGATCGCCCCGGTATTATGCATGTTGCGCGGAGAAGGAGCGTTCATGGATTTCTATAGACCTGTTTCTCAAGGACGTTCCACTTCGATCTGAAAACACTGCCTTTATTTCGGCCAAGACAGACAAGGCAATTTCTTCCGAAGTCTCTGCCCCAATATCGAGTCCGACCGGGCCATGAATCTTATTCAGAAAATTCTGGTCTATAGCTACGCTTCGGCCCTTCAATTCGTCCAAAATCTTTTCCAGTTTTTGCTTCGGTCCCAATACCCCGATGTAGGCGCAGGCGCTTCCGATCAATTGTTCCAAAGCAGACACGTCGTAATTGTAATTATGGGTCATTAAAACGACTGCTGTTTGTGCATCTATTGTGATGCCTGAAAATGGATCAGCCGCTTTAGATAAACAGATCTGATTGGCTTTTGAAAACCGCTGTGAGGTGGCATAAGCCGGCCTACCATCTACCACGGAAATATTCCAACCCAATAAAAAAGCCATTTCCATCAGGGGTTGTGCATCATTGCCTGCACCCACAATTACCAAATGAATGGCCGGTGGAACAAATTGATATAAAATCGTTTGTTGCGTATAGGTTTTTACCCGTGATTCCTTTTGTTTCAGGACAGCAGCCACTTCCTTTTCAATACATTCGTCCGGTATTATCGGAGATTCCCCTTCGTGTACCACCAGGCAGGTTCCGGTTTGAGCAGCGTTTTTATTTGGATTAAAAACCGTCACCAATACGGCCTCTTTTCTATCCAGCGCCACTTTTTTCAATCGCTGAATGGGATTGTTTGCATCTTCCGGAAGGATCGGTTCCAGCAAAATATATACGATGCCATTGCAGCCCAACTGTATGCCAAAACGCTGATCTTCCTCATGGATCGTATCGTACACCAATAGTTTGTTTTGTTTCAGATGCATGGCGCGTTGCGCCTTGCGCAAAGCATCTCCTTCCAGACATCCGCCACTGATTGCACCCGTGATTTCGCCATCTTCCGTGATCAGCATCCTTGCCCCCGGCCGGCGGTAAGAAGAACCTTCCACTTGCACCACGGTCGCCAAAGCGGTTTTTTTGTTTTGTAATACCGCTTTATCGTAGGCAATAATGATGTCTTTGAGTTCTTTCATCACACTGCTTTCAGGTCGAAAGGTAGTTTTCTGATCCGCTTTCCGGTTAAATCAAAAATTGCATTGGTGAGTGCCGGCGCAAACGGCGGCAGCCCGGGCTCCCCTACCCCGCCGGCATCGGCCTCATTCTCCATAATATACACATCAACCAAAGGCGCGTCCGTGATGCGGGGCATTAGGTAGGTATGGAAATTATTGGCTTCTGCCAGACCGTCTTTGAAGCTTATTTCATGGATGGTAGCAGCGCCCAGTGCCATGATCACGCTGCCTTCAATCTGTGCTTGAATGGTGTCCGGATTTACATACCAGCCACAATCCATGACAGCCCATATTCGGTCGATTTGCACTTGTTTTTCGGCATTTCTCGACACTTTTACAACATATCCTGCGGTAGAACCAAAGCATTCCGTGATGGCTGTTCCATACCCTGCATTTTTCTTTCTGCTTTTCCAACCGGAAACTGCTTCCATTTTGCTGATTAACACTTGCAAGCGATCCTCCTGTAGGTGAACCCTTCTGAATTCGAGGGGATCCTTGCCTGCTGCAAGGGCCATTTCGTCTATGAAACTTTCAAAGGCAAATCCGTTGGTAGAAGCATACACCGATCTCCACCACATGATTGGAATGGGGATCTCAAATGGGACATCTGCGAAACTGACATTTTTGATGCCCTTAAAATACGGCTCCAGAAATCCTTCGGATGCGCTGCTGTTGGCTTCCCCTCTTTTTTCATCCGAAAAATGGTCGATATTTTGCCCGGCCATCCGAACTTTAAAAGCGCTGATTTCACCATTGGAGACCAGGCCTTCACAGCGGTAAGAAACCCCTGGCCGGAAGGGACCCTGGTTCAGATCATCTTCTCTGGTCCAAACCACCTGTACCGGGGCGCCCATTTGCTTGGAGATAAGGGTAGCTTCATAGGGATAATCCATGAATGCTTTTCTGCCAAATCCGCCGCCCAAAAAGGTCATATTGACGATCACATTTTCTCTTTTCAGGCCCATTTCTTCGCTGAGATAATCTTGCACCCAATCCGGCCCCTGAATTGGGCCCCATATCTCCAGTTTATCCCCCTGATAGTGCGCGATGCAATTGAGCGGCTCCATGCAAGCGTGTGCCTGATACGGGGTCTGATACAGGACGTCAACTTTTTGGCCAACTTGCTGCAAAATGCTGTTCGGATCGCCCGTTTTGCGAAAGGAAATACCTTCCTGAGTTTCCAGGCTTTCCTTTTGTCGTTTGTATATTTCTGCTGTATTTAAATGCTCAAATCCGCTGTCGTCCCACACTATTTTCAAGGCTTTTCTGCCCTGAAATGCCGCCCAGGTTGAATTGGCCACCACCGCGATGCCTTCACGGTCTGTATTAAAAACCTTCATTTTTACCAAGAAAACGTCTTTAACCCCCGGTACCTGGCGAGCAGCCGTATCATCGAAACTTTTGACCTTGCCACGGAGCCTTGGATTTCGCTCCACCGAGGCATACAACATACCGGGCACTCTTTTGTCCAGGCCAAAGATGGCTGAACCATTGGTTTTTAAAGCAGTATCCTGCCTTTTCAGCGGTTTGCCGATCAGTTGATACGCCGAACGGGGTTTGAGTGCCACGTTTTCGGGCACTTTCAGTTTTGCAGCTTCCACAACCAATTCCCCGTAATGGAATTTTCGTGCAGAGGGCCGGTGGATAATATGTCCTGCCTCCGCGTAGCATTCTGTTTTCGGAACACCCCATTTTGTACTGGCTGCTTCGGTCAACATCTCCCGGGCAGTGGCGCCTAATTTCAGCAAATTCTTGTACGCGCTACGCACCGTAGAGCTGCCTCCTGTTACCTGGCTTCCATATTTCCGATTGTCGCCTTGGGCAAACAGGATGTTCACTTCATTTAAGACCACGGCTAATTCTTCGGCAACAATCTGAGGAATGGCCTGAAAAGCTCCTTGTCCCATTTCAGCCCGATGGCTAAAAATGGTGACCTTGCCAGAGGTGTTGATACTGATCCAGGCATTTAAGGCTACCTCTGCCTCGTCAGAAGCCTTTAAAATATGGGCTGCTTCGGCGCTGCCGGGGAAATAATAGCCCAGGCATAACGCTGTTCCGGTCAAGCCAGAAAGCTTTAAGAATTTCCTTCTGGATAACGAATTTGTATTCATAATGTGTAATGATGGTTCAATCCTATGCTTTATAAATGGTCTTTGAATGTTCAGGGTTCAATCGGAAATCAAAAATTCAATCGGATATCGTAAATCATATAATCGGATATCGTAAATCATGTAATCGGATATCGTAAATCATGTAATCGGATATCGTAAATCCTTAAACAAGTAAATATGACCCTAATCCTCATGCGGCGCATAAGCCCCTTTTTTGATCCATTTAACCCAGGCTTTTGCAAATTCCTCATGACTCAGCGGGGGCAGTGTGCGCCCATCACCAGGAGTCCAGGAAGAAAGCACCAAAGCATCTGTCGCATGAGCGATCAATTGTTCCTTGGTCTTGTGTCCATTTTGAGTAGGGTCGATCAATTGTTTGGCCAATTGATGGGGTGTTCTTCCTTGAAAAACCATTTTCATGTCAGCCGGGGGCATGTGCCAGTTCGGATTCCCTGGAGGCATGTGCAGCCCGGGCGTATTGGCCGGCTGATGGCAATTGGTGCATTTCATGGCATACATACCTTTCCCTTCCTTGCCTCTTTGGGGTTGCATGGCGTGTGTATGGCTGTCATCACCTTGGAGCGGGACGTCGCCAGATGGATGGCAATTCATACACCGGGGACTCATCAGCACCTGATACACCTGCAAAAAGGCTTTAACGGACTCAATGCTGTCTTTTTTTGCTCCGTCAAAAGAATGGGCATAAGCCCTCAGCGGTTCCTCCATGCTGTTTATAGCTGGCATCAGGGCAATGACTGCAAAAATGATTGCCGGGAAGGTGATCGTTTTATGGGGCAAAAGGTGCAGGATCTTTACTGCTGAATGTTGTTTCATAACCTGATTTGAGTTTTGTCGAAGGGTGCCATGACGCCTTACTTGCCATTTTTTTGAAGTTCAGCCGCTTTGTGGATCGCTTTTCGGATACGGGAATAGGTGCCGCAGCGGCAAATATTGCCAGACATGGCATGATCTATATCCTGATCGGTAGGGTTTGGGTTTTCGCGCAGCAGCACGGCGGCAGCCATCAATTGGCCAGAATGACAATATCCACATTGCGGCACATCAATTTCCTGCCAGGCCACTTGCAAGGGATGAACATTCCTTTCAGACAAGCCTTCAATGGTGACCACCTGCTGCCCAACCGCGCGACTCACCTTGGTCACGCAGGAAAATACGGCTTCTCCATTCAGATGAACCATACAAGCGCCGCATTGTGCTACACCGCAGCCATATTTGGTTCCTGTAAGGCCAATAACATCCCTTATTGCCCACAATAGAGGCATATCGGGGTCTACATCCAATTGATAGATCTTTTGATTTACGTTTAAAGAGATCATAGGTCAGAATGCTGTGCGTAGTTTGGCAAATGTAATAAACGAACGGGTAAATAATAACTTGTTACTTTCAAGTAGATTACTTTTTGCTCAGACAACTATCTTTTTATGCGAATAGCGGCGCTCTTTTGTCAAAAAGATGGGCGGTATGGGCGGAAAGGAATTAGATGAGTCTCTTCCCCGAGCCCCTACCTCCACTATATTTTCTACTTTTGCCTCCAATTCGGTGGAAAAATCCGCCGCTTCCCTTTCCCATGCGATTCAGGATCCTTGTCATTTGCTACTTGTTACTGTCCATTTGCTACTTGCTACTTCCGACCGCTTGTCAGCCCCCGGAATTCAATCAAAAAAAGGAGGTCGAACTCGGCAAGATCAACCTCGACTTGCGCAACAAAAAAGTGCAGCTCCTCTACAGTCTGCGTGACAAACGCAGCACGGACAGTCTGTTGCTTTTCCTGAATGATCGCGATGTTACCCTGCGCTACCTTGCCGCACTGTCTTTTGCTTCGGTGCGCGACACCAATGCCATCCCCGCCTTGGCAAGGTTGCTTCAAGATCCAGTGGAGGAAGTGCGCGTAGCTGCGGCTTTTTCTTTAGGTCAAATCGGCTCGCCCAAATGTGAAGCCCCGCTGATCGCCGCGTTTTTCGCCAAAGATTCCCTTTCAGAACACCAGCGATTCAATGCCGTGGTGCTGGAAGCGGTGGGCAAATGCGGCTCTCGCAAAAGCCTGCGCCAAATTGCTGCTACCACAACCTACCTGCCCTCTGATACCCTCCTGCTTGAAGGTCAATGCCGTGCCATCCTGCGTTTTGCGCTGCGCGATTCCGCCATCATCGAAGCTTCTGCCACCCAACGGATGGTAGATTACGTGGGGGATGAAAAAATCCCGGTACCCGCCCGTTTGGCTGCTGCCACTTACCTCGTCCGCGCCAAGGGCATCACCCTCGACAGTGCACAAGCGGCGACGATGGGCCTTGGATTTGTACGTGCTGTAAATGCCCCGGAGGTAAGGGCTCAAATTGCCCTGGCCTTGAGCAAATCTGTGACCACACCAGCATTCGGCATGCTTTCCAAAGTGATCAAGACGGAGCAGGACTGGCGCGTTAAATGCGAGATTATCAAGGCCTTAGGCAAGTTTAATTACGATACGGCGAGGATACTGGTGGCCGAACGCTTATACGACCCCAATCTCCATGTGAGTCGTGCGGCGGCAGAATTTTTTGTACAAAATGGTCGGCCTCAAGACGGAGAATGGTACTGGAGAATGGCGCGCGACAACCCCTCGTGGCCCATTCCGATGCAAATCGCGCTGTACCAGGCTGCAAACAAAACCCTGTCTTTTCGAGGAGATTCCACGGCAAAGTCTGACCTGAACTGGCGCTTGAAACAGATTTTTCAACAGTCCAAAAGCCCCTACGAACGAGCCGCTTGTCTGGGCGGATTGGCCGAGCATGGCTGGAATTATAGCTGGATTCACCAATACGGCTTCAACGACCCTGCCCCGGCAGTGAAAGTTGCCGCCATGGAAGCGCTGGTCTCTATTATGGTTCGCCCTGATTTTTGGGGGCATTTTGGCGAGGGCGCAAAGGGCGTTCGCCGGACGCTATACAATTACACCAGAGAGGTGGTAGCCAATGGCGACCCAGGTATGATCGGCGCAATTGCACCAGCATATTCAACCAAGAATCCCCTGAATTTCAGAGACATACGCGACTCCACCCGGGTCGGAGATTTCCGCGAAGCATTTGCAAAACTTAAAATGCCCCGAGATTATGAGGCCATTGCGGCACTCGAAAAAACGATTGCTTATCTTGAAAGCCGGCCTGTGCCGGCCATGCCGCAAATCCCTAGAAATCACCCCATTAACTGGGAGCGGATGCAAGTAGTGTCCGACCAGACAGAGGTTAGTATTCAAATGGCAAAAGGGATCATTGTTCTGGAGTTATGGCCGCAGTGGGCGCCGGGCTCGGTGGCCAATTTCATCGAATTGGCTGGTACAGGCTTTTACAACGGCAAGGTATTTCACCGCGTTGTAGCCGACCATGTGATACAAAGCGGTTGCCCGCGTGGCGATGGCACGGGGTCTTTGGACTACTCCCTTCGAACGGAGATTGGATTGACGTGGTACGATCAGGCCGGACTACTCGGCATGGCCTCTTCAGGGTTCGATACCGAGGGCACACAGTTTTTTATCACGCATTCGGCTCGTGCGCATTTGGATGGCAACTACACGATTTTTGGTCGGGTAAAATCAGGCATGGATGTGGTGAACAATATTCAGCAAGGTGACGTGATGGAAAAAGTGACCGTGAAATATTAGGAACGCAGACGAAATAAAGTAACAGTTTTGGGGAGCC
>JBBQLD010000212.1:0-8111 GCA_038327555.1 Chitinophagales bacterium | reverse complement strand
GGTGAATCAATATAGTTACCTCGAACCAGATGGCTCTACCAGTCTTTTTCACCATCTCGACCTGTACCGTTTGCGCTCGGCGCAAGAGGCGTTTGACATTGGTTTGGAAGATTTGTTGTACGATCCTTGGTATTGCGTGATTGAGTGGCCACAAATTGCCGAAAACCTACTTCCGGACGATACTATTCGGGTGGAGATCGAAATTTTGGGTGAAACAACGCGGCGTATTCTCCTGAGTTAAAATTTATTTCGCCACAATTGAAACGCGAATTGAATTTCGCGCCACGCTTTCGTTACTTTTGCGGCGAATTTTGCTCTGATCAATTTACACACCACACCACTGTATGGAAAGCCTCCTACAAAAGTACAAGGAGAAAAAGCCCGAAATCATTTTTGAATGGCATGATGAAGAGACTGGCGCAGAGGGCTGGATTGTCATCAATTCGCTGCGTAATGGTGCAGCCGGTGGCGGTACCCGGATGCGTAAAGGACTGACTTGTGAGGAAGTCATCTCACTGGCAAAAGTGATGGAAATTAAGTTCAGTGTGTGTGGTCCCGCTATCGGAGGTGCAAAAAGTGGCATTAATTTCGACCCAGCCGACCCCCGTCGCCTGGAAGTTCTGGAACGATGGTACCGGGCAGCCTTGCCCATTTTGAAAAATTATTACGGCACTGGTGGCGATCTAAATGTGGACGAAATTAAAGATGTCGTGCCCATCACCGAGGCCTTGGGGCTTTGGCATCCACAAGAAGGTATCGTACGCGGGCACTTCAAGCCCAGCGAGGGCCAACAAATCAATATTATTGGTCAACTCCGGTATGGCTGCACCAAAATTGTGGAAGATCTGGAGTATGTGCCCGAAAGTGGTCAGCACAAGTACGCAGTAGCAGACCTTATTACAGGGTATGGAGTAGCCGAATCCGTGCGGCATTTTTACGATATTTTCCATCACAGCTCGGTAGCGGGCAAAACCGCCATCATTCAAGGCTGGGGCAATGTGGCATCTGCCGCAGCATGCTATTTAGCTAAAGAAGGGGTTAAAATCGTGGGTATCATTGACCGGGAGGGCGGCATACTTGCGCCTGAAGGTTTGGGCCTGGATCAGGTGAAATACTTGTTCAATGATAAAGTTGGCAATAAGATTACGACGTCCAACCTGCTGCCATTCAACGAGATAAACGAAAAAATATGGAAAATGGGCGCTGACATTTTTATCCCAGGCGCAGCATCCAAACTTGTCACCCGGACTCAGGTAGATGCAATGCTGGAAGGAGGGATTGAGGTAATTGCTTGCGGCGCAAATGTGCCTTTTGTAGACGATCAAGTGTTCTTTGGACCAACGGCCCGCTTCACGGATGAGCACACCGCAGTCATCCCAGACTTTATTGCAAACTGTGGCATGGCGCGTGTTTTTGCCTATCTGATGAAGCCTGATGCAGTCATGACAGACCGCGCTATTTTCTCTGATACATCAGCCACAATTCGCCAAGCTTTAGAAGAAGTAAGAAAAAATAACGATTCAAGCCGAAAAATATCCACCACCGCTCTATTTTTGGCCCTGAAAAAGCTTGGCAATTGATATTTTTTTCCGATCATTGTCCTGTTTTTCTAATCATTTTTGATTGATATCCTCCTCCACGAAGAATATTTCTCCTCAAAAACGGAGAACTAACATAACTGTAACATTCATTTCATTAAAAATTCAGCAACCTTATGACGGTTCGGAAATTAACTTTTGCGCTCCTTTTGACCTTTTTTGGACTGGGTTTGGCTGCTCAAGAAGCAGGCTCAACCTATCGTTCATTCACTCCAGCCGACCAATGGGAAGTCGGCGTTGACCTCGGCACCCCGATGGTGGTTGGCGACATTGACGCTAAATTCCCTGGTTTTGGTGGTGGCTTGCACGTTCGCAAAGCACTCGGTCATGTTTTCTCCGTTCGTGTAAATGGCTTATACGCTGCCATGAAAAACGAAAACGATGCACCAGATTCTCGCAAATCTGAGACCACATGGTTCTCTGGAAGCGGTCAATTGGTGATGACAGTAAACAACCTCCGTTTTGACAAGCCTTACCGTAAAGTAGGCATGAATGTCTTCGGTGGTCTCGGCTATTCCTCTTTTGATGTAACGCCTCCCGGTACTACAGCTTCAGTTAACCGCTCTGGTGCTACAGCTGAATTCGGTGCCGGTCTCGCGTTCCGTTTCAGCCCTAAATTCAACCTCGGTCTTGAGTACACCGTGGCACGCGTGCTAGGTGATGGTGGAGACTTGCTTGATGGCGCAAACAACGAAAACGATGTTCGCAATACAAACGCCGACTGGTTTCACTGGCCACACCTTTCGTTGAACTTCAACATTGGTGGTAAAGACAAAGCTGGCAACAAAAAATCTGAGCCACTTTACTGGGTTAATCCAATGGAGGCAGCTGGAAATGCGATCTCTGAACTCGAAAAACGCCCGATTTACGACCCAACTGACACGGATGGCGATGGCATCATTGATGCAATCGACGACGAAGACAACAGCCCTGCTGGTGCACGTGTAGATACGAAAGGTATGACACTTGACTCCGATATGGACAAAGTGCCTAACTACATGGACAAAGAGCCATTCTCTCCTCCAGGTTACACGGTAAACAAAGATGGCGTAGCGGAAGTGCCTAAACCAATTACAGAAATCGACGTAAACCGTATCGTTGATGCGAAAATCGCTGCTATCAAATTCCCAACGCCACAGACGAATGAGTGGTTCCTTCCAATGATCAACTTTGGCGATAACCGCTACGATGTGCGTTACAGCGAGTACGAAAAACTTTACCAAGTGGCTACAGTGTTGAAAAACAACGCAGGCCTCAAGGCAGTAGTAGTTGGCCACACAGACGATCGTGGTCCAGAAGGTTACAATGCAGTGCTTTCGTACAACCGTGCAAAGGCTGCAATCGAAACCCTCGTTTCCCAGTACGGTGTATCTCGCGATCGCCTTATCCTGAACTGGTCTGGTGAAACAACCAACCTCGTTCCTGAAAAAGGTGCTAGCGTGATCAACCGCCGCGTGGAATTCCGCATAGGAAAAGGCGAAACCGAAATGGCTCGTCCAGAAGGTAAAGAGGCTGGCAAAGGCAGCTTCAAAGGCAATAAAGACGCTGGCTATTAATTGATAGTCAACAAATGATACGATGGGCAACTCCTGACCGGGGGTTGCCCATTTTTATTGCTGAAAAATGACAGGCATGTTCAAACGCTTAATTTTGCAAATTCTATGATAAATTGGGGCAAATGAAACAAGCAGCCTTACCCCTACCTTTGTATTTAAGGAACGCCGACGAAATAAACCTGATTTTGCCCGCGTTGATGGGTACCTTTTTACTTCTTTACGTCAACATAGCCAAAACGTTTGTTTATGAAAACGACAGCCATTAAAAATTCAACCTTTGGGCTATACGCCACGCTTATTTTTGCATTCATGGGCTTTAGCCCGCCTGATGCCGTCAGTCCCATATCCCAACCGAAAAAAGCGACTGGGCAAATTCCAGAGGTAGCTTTCCAAAACGGCGAGAAGCTTACCTACAAAATTTACTACAACCTCAATTTTATCTGGGTGCCAGCAGGAGAGGTAACGTTTAAAATCTTTGACGAAGTGAATCAGTATCACTATCAAGCCGTGGGTGAGACCTACGACTCGTATGAATGGTTTTTTAGTGCAAAAGATAAATATGATTCGTGGGCAGATAAAAATACCCTGCTACCCAATTACTCCGAGCGCAGTGTAAACGAGGGCAACTACCATATTTTTGAAAAAATTACCTTTAATCAAAGCGCACGAAAAATGACCGTTTGGCGTGCACCCAAGCGCGGTGATGCGGAAGAAAAAACGGAACATATCGTGAAAACCGAATGTCATGATGTGCTTTCGAGCCTTTACAACCTTCGAAATTTTGACTACGGAAGCCAACAAGCAGGGTACGTTGTGCCCTTCAGTATTTTCATGGATAAGGCGGAATATCCTTTGAAAATGAACTACATGGGCAAAGATGACAATAAGAAATTGTACAAAATGGGGCGTTACAAAACGCTCAAATTCCAGCCGCAGATTATTGCGGGTAACGTTTTTAAAGAAGATGCCCAAATGACCGTCTGGGTTTCAGATGATGCAAACCGTATTCCATTGCTCATTGAGTCGCCGGTGTCGGTAGGGTCTGTGAAAATGGTGCTGAAGGAGTACTGGGGGCTGAAGCATCCTTTTGAAGCGAAGCGATAAAATAGGGGCAACGGAATAAAGTAACAGTTTTGGCGACCTTAATTTTGTCTGCGTTCCTTAGGTTGATTACCTTCGCCATGCAAAAACTGTTAATCTATTGACCTCCCATTCTCCGCTTACCCGTCTGATGCCATTGGCTGTGCCTGTGCTAGCGCTGCTCGTCTGGTTTGGCTCTCGCAACCGACCTGACCCGCTTTGGGCTGAAGCGGGCAATTTGTTGCAACAACCAGCCGTACTTATAGCCGAAGTGCCGGATTCCTTGCAATCCCTGTATTGTCACATACACAAGGTTCCGTTTGTGTCTGGTGACAGCACGGCCTTTAGGCTTGTTATGCAGCCTTCCTTCACAAATATCGAGTGGCCGTCTTTCCAAAAACTTGCGCTTGCTGCTGCTGGCTCGCCCCTTCAAAGAATAGTCGTTTCTGGAGTGACCGGAGTAGGTTCTACCAAGCAGGGTAAGCGCGTGGCTAACCTGTTGGCGGGTGATTATCATCGGGTATTGCAGATTGATTGTGCGCCTTGGTTCGACGTGGAATACCACAAAAAATATATCGGACAAGAAGATGAAAAAGGCGTGTTTTACCCAGGTGAACTCTTGCTTTTTTGGGAACGCTGCCGCCAGCATCCTGAGCAAAAATTTGTCGCTGTAGTCGATAATTTTGATAAAATAAACCCCGAAACCTTCTTTGGGCCAGCCCTTTGGGAAGCACTCAGTGCAAAAAAAACTGTGGCTGAAGTCGGTGGAAAAGAAGTGGCCATGCCTGATAATTTCTACCTCATCTCCATCACCCACTTTGGGCCAGGAGCGGTAGTTGAATTTAATGGCGAGCATTTCAAGCGATTGGGCGATCGGATTCCTCTTGAAATTAGCCCTCGCGACTTGGTAGCCTGGTTGCGCCTTCAAGAGCGCGGGGTGGAAAAAGATCCCATCAAACTTGCTGCGCTGCGAGACACCGCACAAATGCACCGATTCCTCTTTTATTTCTTGAAAACCAATCAGTTCCTTTGCAAGAAATACACCGAAGGGCATCAGATGGGGCAGGGTTCCAACATTCGCCCCTTGTATTCGGATGCCGATCGTGAAAAATACAAAATAGCCGTGATGAGCCACCTGAATGCCCTGCGGCCTACCGCCCCCCTCACGGAGAAGGATTTCAGACCCATTGAATATACCATCCGAAACGAAGGCCTTGAAGCTGGCTCAAGCTTCTTTGCGCAATTTGTGAAGATGCTACAAGAAACAGGGTATTTTGTTGAAATTACCATGGTGGGTACTACTGCACTGCTCACCGCATTGGTGGGTTATTGGGTGTTCCGCCGTCGCGAACAACTTATTCGCCGTTATGGCGATAGAGCTCGGCAAGTGTTTAATAGTTTTGAAAACCAACAAATTAGCGCAGAAGCAGCCTCCCGCAGACTCGAAGAAATAAAGTATGAAGTGGATAGTTTGGTGCTGCGCAGAAAGTTGGGCTACACAGAGGGCTTATACTTTTTGGCTTTTATTGAAGATATGGTGAAACGCATCGAATTCGCCCGTAGCATTAGTGAAAACTTCTTGGAACTCTTTGGCGCATTTATGGAAGACGATGTATTAACGGAGGGCGAGTATCTTAAACTCAAGCAATTTCTGCTTTCCATGCGCCATAAAATACCAGTAGAAGTTTATGACCAATTCAGTCGAAAAGTAGAAAATACCTACGCGGCAAGTCGGGATTTGCCATAATTTTACAGCCTTGGAACGGGGGATAATAATCCGTTCTTTAACCAAATACGCCCACCACCATGTATAACGTAAAATTCGGCGGCAAGAAGGGCAAAACGATCCATTTGGTCGAAAGCCCTGACCTCGTCGCCATCCGTACCGAAGGAAACCAAAAATTGGAGGACATTGAGCTGACTTCACGCAGCCGCGGACTGATGAAAGGCAATACAGAAGTCGTTGCATTCCCAGAAGCTGGCATTACAGTGCGTCGTATGGGTGATGATAACGCTGCCCATGGCCTCGAATCTGCCGCAAGTCCCACCGCTCATCGGGACGAAGCTCGTGCTTCCCTCAAACAAGAGACAGATATTTGCTTCGCCGGACGCGTTTTGCAGGATGCTGAAAGCGGTGAGGTGATGTTATACACCGAAAATTTCTTTGTCAAATTTAACGATAAGGTGAATGAGGCAGACTGCCTGGCCTTATTGAAGCGCTTCAACTTGAAGGTTAAAAGTAAATTGGTCTTTGCTACCAATGCCTATTTTGCAGAAGCTGAAGTAGGTACAGGATTGGCGGTTTTTGCTATTGCGGAGGAAATTCTAAAAGAAAAAAGTGTAGAATATTGTCACCCTGAACTGATTCAGGAAAGACGTTTTAAAAGCCCGCCTCACCCGCTCCAATGGCATTTAGCCAAAACTAAAATAAAAGGCAAAGTAGTTGATAACCACGTTAATATAGAAAAGGCTTGGGCTATTACAAGAGGCAAAGGCATCACGGTGGCGGTCATTGATGATGGCGTGGATATTAATCATCCCGAATTTTCAGGGCGTATTGTCCACCCCTTCGATGCGACAGAGGACAACGAAGATCCTCGCCCAAAGGCAGACGATGATTCCCATGGAACCTCCTGTGCTGGTATGGCTTGCGCTGCTGGCCTAAAAAACGGGGCTAGCGGCACTGCTCCCGAAGCCAACCTCATGCCGATAAGGTTGCGAAGTGGCCTCGGCAGTATGTCTGAAGCCAATGCTTTTGTTTGGGCAGCTGATCATGGCGCAGACGTCATTTCCTGCTCCTGGGGTCCTGCTGATGGCGACTGGTGGAAGGCTGACGACCCGTTGCACACCCGTGTAGTTGTGCTACCGGATAGCACCCGACTCGCCATGAAATATGCCCTTACGAAAGGACGGAATGGCCTTGGTTGCGTCATACTTTTCGCAGCAGGTAATGGAAACGAGGTAGTGGATATTGATGGTTATTGCAGTTTTGTGGGCGTGATCTCGGTAGCTGCCTGCAATGATTCTGGCAAACGGAGCGTGTACTCCGATTTTGGCAAAGCCATTTGGGTCAGCTTCCCCAGCAGCGATTTTCCGCACGAAGCCTCCGAGCATCCTGCACCAATCAGTGAGGGCTTGCGCACTACGGATCGATTAGGAAAGCCGGGGTACGAAACGGGCGATTATACCAATTCATTTGGAGGCACCTCTGGCGCCTGCCCTGGCATGGCAGGCGTAGTGGCGCTGATACTAGCCGTAAATCCCACTTTGAGCCAAAAAAAGGTAAAGCAGCTCATACGGCGCGCCTGCTTCCGAATCGATGAGGCTGGCGGGAAATACGACGCAAAAAAGCATAGTATTTATTATGGATACGGCAGGATAGATGCCGAAAAAGCAGTTATTAAGGCCAAAAAAGCTAAATAATGCTTAGGAACGGGTAAAAAACAACTTGTTACTTTCATCTGATTCCTTTCCGCCCATACCGCCCATCTTTTTGATAAAACAGCCCAGCTATTCGCACAAAAAGATAATTGTCTTGTAAAAACGCAACGCAGCACATACAATCCCTTCGGGATTTCTAAAAAATGGCCGATATTTTCTATAAACATAGATTCCCTTCGGGAATCTACGGGAGTGCTTTTTTAGTTTTGAGTAATGGGGATGTTTTTTAGAAGCACGGTAAAACGGGTGTATTTTTCAATATTTGAATAAATTTCCATTTTTGTAATCATATTTATTTTTCGATTTACTTCTGAAAAAGTGAATTCGGCAGAGATAGGGACATCTGCCACCAACGTTTTTTTCTGCCAGCGTCCCCCGGAAACGTTAGCCAAACGGCTATTTGACATAAAAAAATCATTTCCTTCTTCATCAATAA